>JAEVHO010000022.1 GCA_016802835.1 Micromonospora sp. ATA32
CCCCGAACACCCCAACCTGATGCGCCAACAGGTTGATATCGGACACGCTGGTCGCGCCGAGCACGATCGACACGGCGAGGGACACCAGCACCGTGCCTCGGTCCCACCACCGAGGCCCCTTGCCCCTGGGCAGAGCCCTGTTCAACGCGCTGGTCAGACCGGCCCGGTCAGCGCAGCGACGCAACAGCACCGCACCCGCATGGCCCACCAGATTCTTCCCCGAGGCGGCCACCGACAGCCGCTCGTCCCACCCGCTACGCTTACTCACCGGAAAGGTGCACCCGATTCTACTGTGGATACGGTCTAGGCAACCACATCCTCGCAGGTCGGCTGCACCTTTCCCTTACCACCCTCGATGCCCGGGAACCCGTCTGAATAGCCGAGGCTGACCCCGGTGGTGGTGAGCCGGGCCGCGTCGGCGGCGACCACGCTGACCGTGGCCCAGGCGCTGGCCGCGCAGGACGGTCGGACCGCGACGGTGACCGGGTACGTGATCGGCCAGCCGACCGCGACGACCACGGTGATCACGTCCAACTACACCGCCGACACCGCGATCGCGATCGCCGACACGGCCACCGAGACCAGCACCAGCCGGATGCTCTACGTGCAGGTCACCGCGGCCTGGCGCGGCAGCTTCGGACTGCTCACCAACCCGGGCCTGCGCGGCAAGCAGGTCACCGCCACCGGCTCGCTGACCGCGTACTTCAGCCACGGCGGACTCAAGAACCCGACCGCGATGAGCCTCGGCGGCGGCACACCGACCCCCACCCCCACCGCCTCGCCGAGCCCCACGTCGGGCGGCGGGACGGACGCCTACTACGCCGGCGCGATCGGCAAGACCGGCACGGCGCTGCGCGGCTCCCTGCACACGATCATCAAGGTCCAGACGACGCTCAGCTACGACCAGGTGTGGGAGGCGCTGAAGGACACCGACCAGGACCCGGCCAACGCCGGCAACGTCATCCTGCTCTACACCGGACGGTCGCAGAGCAAGACCAGCAACGGCGGCGGCGTGGACGACTGGAACCGGGAGCACGTCTGGGCCAAGTCGCACGGCGACTTCGGCACCGCCACCGGCCCGGGCACCGACGTGCACCACCTGCGCCCCGAGGACGTCTCGGTCAACTCGGCGCGGGGCAACAAGGACTTCGACAACGGCGGCAGCGCGGTCGGCGAGGCGCCCGGCTGCTACACCGACGCCGACTCGTTCGAGCCGCGCAACGCGGTCAAGGGCGACGTGGCTCGCATGATCATGTACATGGCGATCCGGTACGAGGGCGAGGACGGCTGGCCGAACCTGGAGATGAACCAGTCGGTGAGCAACGGGACCGCCCCGTACCTCGGTCGGTTGTCGGTGCTGCTGCAGTGGCACCAGCAGGACCCGCCGGACGCCTTCGAGCAGCGCCGCAACCAGCGGATCTACGAGCGCTGGCAGGGCAACCGCAACCCGTTCGTCGACCACCCCGAATGGGCGACGGCGATCTGGAGCTGACCTCCCGCTGCGGCGGGAGTTGTCGCAGATCACGCGTCGCTGCCGTGAGGAAGCGGCACGATCGGGTAGGACAACTGGGTGGCACGATCCGGGCGGCATGGAAGCGCTACCGCGCCCGGACACCGCCGACGATGGGAGAAGGAGCCGTAATGGCGAACACCATTCCCAACATCTCACTCAATGACGGCAACACCATCCCGCAGCTGGGCTTCGGGGTCTTCCAGATCGAGCCGAAGGACACCGTCCAGGCGGTCAGCAAGGCCCTGGAGGTCGGCTACCGGCACATTGACACCGCCGAGATGTACGGCAACGAGGCCGAGGTCGGTCAGGCGGTCCGCGCCTCCGGGCTGGACCGCGGCGAGGTCTTCGTGACCAGCAAGCTGAACAACGGCTTCCACCGCCCCGACGACGCCCGCAAGGCGTTCGACTCGTCACTGGAGGCGCTGAAGTTCGACTACCTCGACCTGTTCCTGATCCACTGGCCGCTGCCCACCCTGTACGACGGGGACTTCGTCTCGACGTGGAAGGTGCTGGAGGAGCTCCAGCGCGACGGCCGGGTCCGCTCGATCGGGGTGTCGAACTTCCAGGTCGCGCACCTGGAGCGGCTGGCCGCCGAGGCGGACGTGGTGCCGGCGGTGAACCAGATCGAGGCGCACCCGTACTTCGCCAACGATGAGGTGCGCGCGTACGACCGGGCGCACAGCATCGCCACCGAGGCGTGGTCCCCGATCGCGCAGGGCAAGGTGCTCGACGACCCGACGATCGTCGACATCGCCGAGCAGGTCGGCCGGACCCCGGCGCAGGTGACGTTGCGCTGGCACATCCAGCGCGGTGACATCGTCTTCCCGAAGTCGACCACCCCAGAGCGGATCGAGGAGAACTTCCACATCTTCGACTTCGAGCTGGACGACGCGGCGATGGACCGGATCAACAGCCTGGACAAGGGCGAGGCGGGCCGGCAGGGCCCGAACCCGGGCACCTTCGACTACGTACCGGCGTAACACTGGGCAGCGGCACGGCGCATGTGAAGGAGGGGACCGATTGGGCCCCTCCTTCGCGTACGAAAGGACCGTCCCGCCGCGATGATGCGCCGCCGTACCCCTCTGGCCCTGCTGTCGTTGCTGGTCGTCGCCGGCCTCGCGGCCTGCGGCACAAGCCAGGCCGTGGAGACCGCGCGATGGTCCGCGCCGGTGTCGGTGTCGCCGAAGCCGCCGGCGCCGCGCCCCGCGCCGACCTCCACCGCGGAGGTACGCACCCGGGTGACGGCGGCGATGCTGGACCTGGACGCGGGTTTCCACCCGGAGACCGTCCAGTTCACCGAGGAGAACACCGACGCCTACAAGTTGATCTCGCTCTGCCGCAGCGCCCTGCCGTCGGATCGGCTGCGCAGCGGGCAGCGGGAGCGGATCTGTCGCGGGTGAGCATCAGCGCCCGGGCGAGGGCGGCGAGGATCTGCCGGGACGGGTGCGGCCCGCGCCCCTGTTCCAGCCGGATGTAGTAGTCGATCGACATGTCGGGTACGCCACCGCCCGGCAGCTCGGCGAGCGCGGGATGACCGTGCTGGTCGGCGCGCGGGACCACGAGCGCGGCCGGGAGGCGGAGCGGACACTGCGCGACGGCGACGCCGACGCGCGCTTCGTGCCGCTGGACGTGACCGACGAGGAGTCGGTGGCGAAAGCCGCCGCCTGGGTACGGGCCGAGTATGGCCACCTGGACGTGCAGGTCAACAACGCCGGCATCGTGCGGGCCGACGGTTCCGCGCTGCCCAGCGAGACGACGCTGGCCACCCTGCGCGAGGTATACGAGACGAACGTCTTCGCCGTGGTGGCGGTGACCAACGCGTTCCTGCCGCTGCTGCTGCGGGCGCCGGCGGCGCGGATCGTCAATGTCTCCAGCGAGGTCGGTTCGATGGCCGTGATGACGAACCCGGAGGGTGCGCTCTTCGGCTGACCTCGTGCCGTATCCGTCCTCGAAGGCGGCGCTGAACATGGTGACCGCCATGTACGCCAAGGAGCTGCGGGACACCGGGATCAAGGTGAACGCCGCCAACCCTGGCTACTGCGCGACCGACCTGAACGGTCGGAGCGGGTTCCGTACCCCAAAGCAGGGCGCAGAGGTGAGCGTTCACCTGGCCACGTTGCCCGAGGACGGGCCGAGCGGTCAGCTCTGGGGTTTCCAGATGGACGACGGCGGCGGGTACGGGGTGCTGCCCTGGTGACGGGTTGACTTCGAGTGCACGCGAGGGTCCAGGCTGATCCGGACGCCCGGACGTGACGGGCCGGGAGAGAGGAGACCTCATGAGGTACCGCACAATCGGCACGGACCCGCAGACCCGGCGCGAGGTGAGCGTGCTCAGCCTCGGCGCCATGCTCTTCGGCACCGCCACCGACGAGGCGACGTCGTACGCAATCCTCGACCGGTACGTCGAGGCCGGCGGCACCTTCATCGACACCTCGGACAACTACGCGTTCTGGGTGAACGGTGGGCAGGGCGGGGAGAGCGAGGAGCTGCTCGGCCGGTGGCGGCGCAACCGTGGGATCGGGGACGAGATCCTCGTCGCCACCAAGCTCGGGGCACGGCCGCTCGCCCCCGGCACCAGCTTCACGGACAACCCGGAGGGGCTGTCGGCGAAGGTGATCCGGGAGTCGGCGGAGCGCAGCCGGGAACGGCTCGGGATGGCGAAGCTGGACCTGCTGTACGCGCACATCGAGGACCGCACCGTGCCGCTGCGGGAGACCGTCGAGGGCTTCGCCGAGCTGGTCGCCGAGGGCGCCGTGGGTCTACTGGGGGCGAGCAACCACCGGGCGTGGCGGGTGGAGCGGGCCCGCAGCCTGGCCGCCGCGGCCGGTCTGCCCGGGTACGAGGTCCTCCAGTACCACCACAGCTACCTGCAGCGGCGAACCGACCTGCCCAGCGATCTCGACCCCGACGGCAATCCCGGCGCGGTCGGTGGGGACCTGGCCAGCTACCTGCGGGCCGAGCCCGAGCTCACCCTGGTCGCCTACTCACCGCTGGTGAAGGGGTCGTACACCCGGCCGGACAAGCCGCTCGGCGCGGAGTACAACCTGCCGAGCGCTCCCGGCCGGCTGGCCGCGCTGCGGGAGGTCGCGGCGCAGACCGGGGCGACGGTCAACCAGGTGGTGCTGGCCTGGCTGATCGGCGGCGAGGTACCGGCGATCCCGCTGGTCGGCGCCTCCTCCGTGGCGCAGCTCGACGAGAGCCTCGCCGCGGTGGACCTCGAGTTGACGGCGGAGCAGCGGTCCAGGTTGGACGGGGCGTACTGACCGACGGCGCGGCCGGGTGGCCCTCGTCCTGGGGGTCACGCGGCCGGGCGCGGTGGGGCAGACTCTCCCGGTGACCGACGAGGCGATCGACCACTATCGACAGTTGCTGGCCCGGTACCCGGGCGGCCTGCAGGACGCGATGTGCGTCACCTACGCCCGGGGCATCGACGAGGACGCGTTCATCCGGGCGTTCGGCGGCGACCCTGCCGCGACCGCGACCCGCCGGCACCAGGAGCTCGGCGAGGATCTGAGCGGGTACCACTACAACAATGTGCCGTGCACGCTCCTGGTCACCCGGGTGGACGAATGGCTGGTCGGCGATCGCGCGGTACGCGACGCCGTTCGGCAGAACCGCCGACCCGAGCAGCCGTCAGGCTGAGAGGTCGAGGCGCCAGTCGTTGGAGCGCATGAGGTTGCCGGGCGGGTACTCGAACTCGGTCTCGCCGAGCAGCTCGAAGCCAGCCTTCCGGCAGACCGCGTTCGAGGCCGGGTTGTCGACCGACGGATAGGCGTGCGCGTACCGGTGGGTCCCCTGCGCGCGGGCCTCGCCGATGACGGCGCGGACCGCTGCGGTGGCCAGGCCCCTCCCCTGGTACGCGGGCAGGACCGCCCAACCCATCTCGTAGACCGGTTCGTCGCGCCAGACCCGTTCCCAGTAGCCGACGCTGCCCACCTTCACCCGTTCTGGCAGCAGCACCACGGTGAACATGCCGCCCCGGTCGAGGCCGGAACCGCTCGCGTACCGCTCGTGCCGGGCGATGACCTGCTCGTCGGTCTCCGGTCCGCCGGTGTGCCCCCGGATCTCCGGCGCGTTGAGTTGCCGCAGCAGGTCGAGGTCGTCCTCGCTCCACGGCTCGATGCGTACCCGCGTCATGTCTCCCCCGTTCACGTCCGCCTGCCATTGAAGACCACGGCACCGACAGAGTCGGCCGGGACTGGTTCCATCGAATCTTCAACCAAGTGACCGTGGGCGAGCTGGCCGAGCCGCTGGCGATGTCCCTCGCGGCCGCGTCCAAGCACGTGCAGGTCCTGGAGCGGGCCGGCCTGGTGGGCGGCTTCGACTGTGAGCTGGTCGAGCTGGAGCCGGACCGACGGATCGTCTACCGATGGGGCTTCGTCGGGCCGCAGCGCACCGACGGGCCGACGTTCGACTCGCTGCTGACCGTCACGCTCGGCGAGACACCCGGCGGCGGGACGGCGCTGACGCTCGTACACGAGCGGTTGGACGACCTGACCCGACGAGGACCCGAGCGGCGGGTTCACCCACGGCGGCTGGCACCTGCGGTATTTCGACGACGCCTCCCGGCAGTGGGTGCTCGACGGACTGAACGTCGCCAGCGGGTTCCTGTTCGGACGGTTGACCTACGAGCGGTTCGCCGCGCACTGGCCGCACGCCAGCGGGCTGGAGCAGGTGGTCGCCGAGCCGCTGAACAGCAAGCCGAAGTAGTGGCAGTCAGCCGGTGAGCACCGGTGCGCTGCTGTTGGCGTACGCCCGGGCGAGCTGATCCGGGCGTACCGCCGGGGTCGGTAGCGGTCGGTGGCGGTCCGTCAGCGGGAGTCGGTGACCACGTGGGAGCACGCGGCGCAGGCCGCGGCGCCCTGCTCGGCGAACCAGCGGCAGGTCCGCCGGATCGCGCAGCGCGGCAGCTCGGTCTCGGCCGGCCCGACCGCCTCCTGGTACGACGTGGCGAGCCGCTCGCCGAGGCCGCAGTGCTCGCCCGTCCAGAAGCCGCAGGAGGATGTGACGCAGGGGCCGGCGAGCCGGTACTGCGACTCCACCGGCCGGTCCGTCCCGGCTGCGGCGAGCGCCACCTCGGCCGGCAGTTGCGGCGTGACGTAGGCGACCCGACCCGCCGGAGTGATCATGCCGAGGAAGACCGTGGCGTTGGCCGCGGGGGTACTCGGGCGCATCCGCTCCGGCGGGTCCGGCCGGTGGCCGGCGTGGGTCACCGCTCCATCCAGAAACCGATGTCGTTGATCTTCTGGCCGAGGTCCTCCGCCCCCAGGCCGTCGAGCACCCACAGGCCGCGCCACTCGGGGCGGAGCTTCAGGTTGGAGTGCCCCAGGGCGAGCGGGTTGGCCAGTTTGGCGCCGGCGGTGGACAGGGCGCTCAGCCCCGCTTTCTGGATCTCGCCGGCGATGAGGTTCTGTTGCTCCGTCGTCAGGTCGACGCCGTCGACCACGAACCGGAATTCACTGCGTGCCATGTGTTACCTCCGATGATCAGTACGATTCGGTCCGCAGCCCGAGGCGCAGACTCGTCCTGGTGAATGCCGCCTAACCGGAACGGGAGGCGGCGTCGGTGCGGTGACCTGCCCGGGTGAGCGCCCTGTTCGCGTGGTCCCGCCATGTCGCGGTGGTAGCCACGCGGTGGCCCCAGAGTTCGCGGCATGCCGCGACGGCGAACGCGAGCTGCTCCGCCGAGCCGGTGAAGCCGGCAGGCCCGTCGACGACCCGCAGACCGCCGTCGGGCGGCGGGCGGACCACCGGGAAATGGTGGTGCAGACTCGCCAGCGTGGCCAGGTGGGCGGCATCGACCCGTTGGGAGCTGAAGCCGTCCCGCATTGCGTCGTCGCGCCGGTAGCGGATGGCGTGCAGCGTGAAGGCGTCGCCGCCCGGTTCGACCCGGCCGACCACCTCGACTGGAACGCTCCAGCTGCGGGGCGAGTTGGCCGACCAGAAGGCCAGCCAGGTGTCGAGTCGTTCGTGGAAGTCGGCCTGGAAGTGCCCCGGCGTGCCGCCGACGTCCGGCGACCTGAGGACGGCGGTGGCGATCCGGTTCCGGGTGACGAGCGGCTGGGCCGGTCGCGTCGGGCTCGCCACGGCGGCGGCTTGGGCGCCGGTCACGCCGGCGGCGGCGACCGCCGAGGCCACCGCCGTGCCGACGAGGAGCCGGCGGCGGGAGAGCGAGTGGGATGTGTGGTTCATCGTCCGCCTTTCATTGACGGCCTTTACCACCCGCACACTATCGACCGATGTAGATCAGATGAGTCGGTGTTCTATCGGCAGCACGACATGAATTCCGTTGATTGGTGGCGGCGTGAATCGCGCAGTTGTGCTGCGCCCGCCGACGTGAAAGTTGCGGGTCGGCCGCCCCGTTCAGTGACAGCGATCCGGCAGACTCGTGGGAGTGTTGTCGGCTTCCTGGGAGCTGAATCGTTTGTGACATCACGGCGAGCGCCGTCAGAGGGGCCCGGGGACGTGGGACGGGTCGAGGTTCCAGCGCAGCGGCAGGAGGGCGCCGCAGACGGCGCAGACGAAGTCGTCGTCCCGGACCACGTTGCGTTCCTGGCAGTTCGCGCAGCGGCGGAACACCACGGCCGCGGTGAACCCGCCCGGGGCGGCCAGGCAGGCGCGGTGCAGCGCCGCCGCGACCGCCAACCAGGATGTGACGTCGGGACAGTAACCGGTGGACAGGTTGCTGACCTCGCTGACCGTCCACGCGCCGTCGGGCCCCTGCGCGAAGGACATCTCTCCCGCGCCGAGCACCTCACCGCCGCCGGCGCAGGCCAAATGCTCACTGCGCCGGGGCGCCAACCGGAGCACCCCATCGACGTCGACCACATACGTGAACGGCTCGGCCAGGTCGCGGGCGTCGACCGCCGCCACCCAGCTCTCGAAGTCCTGTCGGGACCGGATCGGAGCCCCCGCCGCGCCGCCCTCGCTGGCTTCGCGCACATCGGCAGGTCCCACGTACCGGTACCGCCATTCCGCCTCGGCCATCCGGCGACCGTAACCGACCCGACCGACAGGACGACAGGCAACTCCTCCGCAGCACTGGGCGGCCGGCATCACCCAGCAGAACCCCTGCGATCCACAGCACCCGGCCAGGATCGCTGGCGGAGGAGGTGGCCGCCGAGGAGAACAACCGGCGCCCAGAACAGCTTTCGCAAAGAAGGAGACGCTCCCCTTCCTGGGGCCGTCCGGGCCACCGCGCTTGCCGGCGTGGGCGGGTAGGGTGCGGCGCCGTGGCGGGCATCGACTGGTCAGGGGTACGCGAGCAACTGGCCGCTCTCGCGGCGCGTGGGGCCGATGAGGTCTTCGGCGCGAACGGGCACGGGTGGGCCCTCGAGCCACCGCTGACGGCGGCGGAGCTGGCCGAGGCGGAGACGCAGCTCGGCGTCGAACTGCCGGAGGAGTACCGGTCGTTCCTGCTTCAGGTGTCAGCGGCCCGGCACGCGGCATGATGTGGGCGGATGACACCGCCGAGGAGGGTGGGTGGTGTCCGCTGGCCGACAGCGACGGCACACCGCTCGGCTTCGCGCTGTGGTACCGGCGCTGGCTGGATGAGGCCATGGCCGGCTGAGCGGTCAGGTCGCGCCCTACGTCCGGGGATGACTAGCCGCTCGCGTACCGGGTACCCGCAGCGCATGGGTAGCCACAAGGAGAACAAGCACGATCCTGGCGGCGAGTCGGCACGCGGTCGGCGGCATCCCGGCAGCGGCGTTCGGGGCAGGCAGGGCTCGGAAGTCGAGCACTCGCCGGACCGCCGGCACCTGCGAGCCGCAACTGGGACCTCGGGCACGGAACGCGACCACGGCCGGGCCAAGGTCGAGGGCGGCGAGCGGGTCCAACGCCAAGGGACGCGCTGAGCACCAACCTGATTGCACCGCGGGTTGGTCTGAGCAGGCACTGGTGGCCGTCGAGCGGCGGCCACCACATCTGGGAGTTGATGTCGAGGTGGCAAAATTCCTGTTGCAGTCGACCTACACCGTCGAGGGGCTCAAGGGGCTGGTCAATGACGGTGGTACCAAGCGCGCCGAGGTCGTCCGAAAGACGATCGAGGCTAGCGGCGGGCGGATGGAGTCGATGCACTTCTCATTCGGTAAGCACGACACGTATGTGTTGTGTGACCTGCCGGACCACAAGACCGCGGCCGCGCTGGCCATCGCCATCCGGGCGGCGGGCGGTGTGGACTCACGGATCACACCGGTGCTGACAGCCGAGGAGGTCGACGAGGCGGTCCGGGTGAAAGAGGCCTACCAGCCGCCGGGGAGATGACCTTTCTCCGGAGAGCGAGCGATGGTGCCATCCATCCAGGAAAAATGGCCAGGAGGAACGCCGGGGCGGTCATGTGGGGGAAGCGGGACGACATGATCGTCCACCAGACGGAGCCGTTCAACGCCGAGCCGCCGCCCGCCGCGCTGGCCGGGCTGCTCACCATGGCTGATGCCTTCTACAGCCGCAACCATGGCTCGATACCGGAGGTCGACCCGTCGACCTGGCGGCTGCGCGTCGACGGCCTGGTCGCCCGCGAGCTGGACCTGTCCCTGGCCGACCTGGAGGAGCGGTTCCCGCCCCGTACCGAGGTGGCCACGCTCGCCTGTGCGGGCAACCGGCGAGCCGAGCTGATGGCCGTACGGGACATCCCGGGACAGACCCCGTGGGGGCCCGGCGCCATCTCGACGGCCGAGTGGACCGGGGTGCGGCTCGCCGACGTGCTCGCCGCGGCCGGACCCGCCTCGGGTGCGGCGCACATCGCCTTCGGCGCTCCGGACGTCGCCCAGGTCGCGGATCCGCCGCAGCCCTTCGGCGGCTCCATCCCGTTGCGGAAAGCCCTCGCCGACGAGGTGCTGCTGGCCTGGTCGATGAACGGGCAGCCACTGCCCACGGCGCACGGTGGGCCGGTCCGCGTCGTGGTGCCCGGCTACATCGGGGCCCGCAGCGTCAAATGGGTGCACCGCATCACCGCACAGGCACACCCGTCGGACAACTACTTCCAGACGTTGGACTACCGGCTGCTGCCGCCCGACGCCGACCCCACCCGACCTGGTGAGGGCTTCGCGCTCGGGCCGATGGCGCTGACCTCCGCGATCATCTCCCCCGACGCTGGCACCAGCGTGGCCGCCGGCCCCACCGACGTCATCGGCTACGCGTTCGCCGCTGACGGCCGGACCGTCGTCCGCGTCGATGTCTCGCGCGACGGAGGGCAGACCTGGGTCCAGGCTTCCGTCGACGACCCGGCCGGCCCGTGGACGTGGCAGCACTGGCACGCCACCCTGGACCTTCCGGCCGGCGCCACCGAGATCACCGCCCGGGCGTGGGACGATGCCGGCGCCGTGCAGCCCGAGTCCCCCGCCACCGTGTGGAACCCCATGGGGTACGGCAACAACTCCTGGCCCCGCATACGCGTCGAGGTCCGCTGAACGGCTGAACGGCGCTCGGACCGACCGGCGGTGCACCACCGACTCGCTTTGCGGGGGAAGGTCGGCGGAGCGTATGCGCTGGTGAACCGGCCTACCTGGGGGCACCCCGAGTCGCCGATCTTGTTACAGGCGGTGCAACATCACGCTCTGTTTATTGACTCATGGGCATATTTGCATTCATGATCACACCACTGGCCCGGCACGTCGCACCCGTCATTCGGTCCCGACCGCCGCCAAGCGGCGCCGAGGCCGAATGATGGGCGGTTGCTCCGCCGTCCCGGGCCTGTGTCGCAGCCCCCACGAAGGGAGTGCCACGGTGTGTGAAACCGACCATCTCGAGCCCTCGGGCATGAGCCGCCGTAACCTCATGGGACTTCTCGGCGCCGCCGGCGCCGGGTTGGCCGTCGCCCCCGTCCTGACCTCGGATCCGGCCCTGGCCGCCGCGACCGACCTCGCGCTCGACCCGAAGACGCTGCCCGCCGATCCGATCAACTACGAGCCGCCCACGACGTTGGCCGCGGACTCGCCGGCGAAGGACTCGGCCATCTCGTGGATCGACCGCAACTCGCACCGGATCGTCGGGCTGAACGACCGGATCTGGGAGTTCGCCGAACCCTCGCTGGCCGAGTGGAATTCGTCCTGGGCAGAGGCGGACTTCCTGCGGGCCAACGGCTTCACCATCGAGTGGGGGTCCGGCGGGATGCCCACCGCCTTCGTCGCCACCTTCAGCAACGGCACCGGCAAGCCGGTGATCGGATTCAGCGGGGAGTACGACGCCCTACCGGGGCTCTCGCAGGAGAAGGGCAACCCGCAGCACTCCCCCCTGGTCTACCACCACGACCCGTACGCCCCCACCTACGGCTTCGGGCACGGCTGCGGCCACAACGCCCTGGGTGCGGCCGCAGCCGGTGCGGCCGCCGCCACCGCGGCGGCCATGCGCGCGCGCAACCTCGACGGCACGATCAAGTTCTTCGGCTCCACTGCCGAGGAGCAACTGGTCGGCAAGTCGGTGGCGGTGCGGGCCGGCGTCTACAAGGGTCTCGACGCCTTCGTCGACTGGCACCCGGGCAGCAGCAACAGCACCAGTTGGGCGTCGAGCAACGCGATGTACAGCATCGCCTTCCACTTCCTCGGCACCGATGGTCACGGCGGGTCACCACTGGCGACGAGGGCCACCCAGGACGCCGTCACCGCGATGGGGATGCTGACGGAGTACCAGCGGGAGAGCGACCATGCGCACACCGCTCGCGTGCATTACGCGATCCGGCAGAGCGGCCAGGCGCCGAACGTTTTCCCCACGCTCTCGAGCATCTGGTACTTCGCCCGCGAGGGCAGCCCGGCCCGCGCGAAGGTCCTGATGGACAAGATCATCAAATGTGGAGAGGCGGCCGCGATGGCCACCGGCACGCGGATGCAGTACCGCATCATGGGCGGTGTCTGGAACAAGCTCGGAAACAAGCGGGGCACCGAGCTGATGAACGCCAACATGCTGCAGGTCGGTGCGCCCACGTTCTCGGCAGAGGACCAGGCGTTCGGTAAGGCGCTGCAGCGGTCCAACGGCTCGGCGGAGACCGGCTTCGCGAGCACGATCAGTGAGCTGCGGCCGCCGGCTACGGTCTTCATGGGCGGCGGCTCCACCGACGTCGCCGACATCAGCTGGCAGGTACCAACGATCCAGATGGGCACCGCGCATCAGCCCGACGGTACGAAGAACCACTCCTGGCACCACACCGCCACCGGGGCCCACCACGCCGGTCACGTGACCACCCTGGCTGCCGCCAAGTACCTGGCCGCCACCACGGTCGACCTGCTGACCCAGCCGACGGTGGTGGCCGAGATGAAGGACGAGTTCGCCCGCCGTACCGCGAAAATCAAGTGGAAGAGCATGCTGCCCGACGACTACCAGTTGCCGCTGTACGAGCCGCCGAAGTGGTTCCTGCAGCGGACCGGGCAGGCGTGGCCGCCGCCGGGTGTCACCTGGCCGCCCAAGCGGATCGTCTCGACCGAGACCGCCCCTGATCTCGGACCCGCGCTGCCACCGGCGAACCTGCCGCCGCTCGAATAGGCCGCACCGGCGGGCGCAGGTAGTGGGATCGCCCGCCACCGGGTGTGAGGGTGCGGCCGCCCCGTCGTACGGGGCCGGCCGCATTCGTTGTTGGGTACGGGCGTGGCCGCTGCTGCGGCTTCGTCAGGGGCGGCGGTCAGTTGCCGCTGCGGTACGGGCCGTTCACGTAGACGAGCGCGTCGCCGACGGCCCGCTCCGACCCGCTCGGGTGGTTGACCAGAGCGCCCTCGACGGACATCGTGGTGGATCCGCCGCCGTCGAGGTTGATCCCGTCGTACAGGCCGAACGCTTGGGCGACGGCGGCCGTCTCGTCCATGGTGGTGCCGACGCTGGTGGTCTGGCGGCCGTCGATGGTCGCGAGCACGATCTTCCCGTCCCGCGTGGTGCCGGCGATGGTGCGGGGGTTACGGGCGAAGAAGCTGCCGGAGCCGGCCGGTACGACGATCTGGCCGTCGGCGGTCAGCGGGTAACGGCCGGTCACCCCGAACAGGCCGGGGCGTACGGGAAGTTCCTCGCCCTTCTGGTCGGTCAGGGTCGAGGTCTGCTCCACGCACCCCTGGCTGGTCACGTTCAGCAGGGCCGTGGTGTCCCGCCCGGTCGCCTGCAGCGACGTCTGGCCGGCCGCCAGGGCGGTGCCCCGGGTGGTCGAGGTGCGTACCACGCAGCCGAGCCGGTCGAGCACGACCTCCATGCCGACGCCGGACGGGGTGGACGAGGCGAACTCGGGGGTGAACCGCACGACGTCGCCGGGGAGGGTGCACTGCGTCTGGTCGGCGAGGGCGGCGCAGCCGGCGGGGACGACCGGCGGGTGGTTGATGAACTCCAGCGGCAGGGTGGCCTCGGTCTGCCGGTTCCGTACGCTGCCCGACCAGCTCAGCTTCCCCATCAGAGCCCGGTTGCTGTTGGCGTCGACGACGAAGTTGGCCTCGGCCGGGTCGCTGATGGGCTCGCTGAGCAGCTTGCTGTCGTAGAGCCCCAGGCCGACCGGGTCGCCGGGGTAGAGCTGGCTGGCGGTGAAGGTGAAGAAGGCGGCGTTCACGCCGGCCAGGGCGCCGGAGGCGCGGACGAGGTCCGTGGTCTTCTCGACCTGGCTGAGGTTCGGGCCGTACGTCGCCTTCAGGTGCCCGCGGGCCTGGTGCGGGTCGATGGTGAGAACGTTGACCACCCACGGGCCCCGGGTGGTGGTGTTGATCTGGTCGGCCGGCGCCGGCTCGCTGCCCCGCTCGATCCGGGTCAGGGTGACGCCCTCGGCCAGGGTACGGCTGGCGCGTACCTCGGTCAGGTTGGCGTCGCCGAGCGGAAGGGTGTCGCCGGCGGCCTCGGCACGGGCGCCGGGAACGACACCGAGAGCCACCGCGGCCAGCGCGGCCGCCGCGAGCGCGCCGGCACGGCGGAAGCCGGACAGGTCAGGGGTGAAAGCTGTCATGCCCGGCACCCTGGCGGCGCTAGAAGATGATGTGGCTGACTCCACCTGACATCGAGTCGAATTGTGGCGTAAGGAGGGGTTCGTTGTGAGCAGCAGCACCGACAAGCCGATCGGCTACTGGCTCAAGCACCTGCACAACCTGATCGACGAGCAGTTCGACGCGACGCTGGGCGACCTCGGCCTCGACCGCCGGCAGTGGCAGCTCCTGAATTTGCTCTCCGGCGCGACGCGCAGCCGTGGCGAGATCGAGCGGGCGCTCGCCCCGTTCTGGCCGGATGGCGTACCCGAACTCGACGCCGCCCTCGACGGTCCTGGCGGCCTGGTCATGCGGGGATGGGTGGGGTACGACGCCGACGCGCTCGCCCTGACCGAACAGGGGCGCGCCGCGTACGGCACGGCGGCCGAGCGCGTCGGCGAGACGCGGCGGTTGTTGCTGCGCGGGCTCACCCGGGAGCAGTACGCCGAGACCGTCCGGATCCTGTCGGTCATGGCCGGCAACCTTGAGGCGGCGTTGGTTGGGCGCGCGGCGGGCGGCGACCAGGACTGATGGGCCTGCGGCCCGCCTCCGGGCAACGGGATCCAGCATCCGGCGTGCGGCGGATCACCTCGGCGGCGAGGAGTACCGCTCCTACACTAGATGCATGCGCACACATCTAGGTGGCCGACCCGACCGGCGTCGACGATGACCGTGACCGGAAGTCGAGCACCGAACCCGCGGGGTGAGGCCCTGGTCGAGGAACTGAAGTGGGTACACAGCATGATCCGCCGGGATCTGCGAAAAGTCCGCAAGATGGCGGCGGACGTCGCGGACGGCCTGCCCGCCAAGCAGGTCCAGGCCGGCATCCGGTCGCTCGCGACGAACGGGCCGCTGTGGCAGTTGAAGGTCAACTGCTTGCAGTACTGCCACTTCGTCCACTCCCACCACAATGCCGAATCGGCGATGATCTTCCCCGCCCTGCGGCGGTCGAATCCGGCGCTCAACCCCGTGGTGGACAAGCTGGAAGCCGACCACGCCAACGTCGCGGGCCTGCTCGACGAGGTCGAGGGCGCGGCGCGGGCGCTGGGCAGCCGGGAGGACCCCGCGGTACGGCAGCGGCTCACCCAGGCACTGCAGAGGCTGGCCGACGACCTGCTCGCGCACCTGCAGTACGAGGAGGAGCAGATCTCGGACACGCTCCGGACGTGGACCAAATGGCCGTTCCGATGACGGAGGTGAGCATGATGAGCGCGATGAGTGCCGATCCGGCGGGATCAGCGGCCTCGGCGCACACCGACGAGTACGCCTGCGCGCGGGCCTGGGCGGCGTTGACCGCCGCGCACGCGCGGGTGACCGAGCGGTTGAGTGCCGCGCTGGCGAAGACCTGTGGCCTGACCATCAACGAGTTCGAGGTGCTGCTCCGGCTCGACCGGGTCGCACCGCCCGGAATGCGCCTCGGCGACCTGAGTCAGGCCGTACCGCTGACCCAGCCGTCCGTCAGCCGCATGATCGCCCGGCTCGAGCAGCAGGGGTGGCTGTCCCGCACCGGTGATCCGGCCGACCGGCGCGGCGTACGGGTCAGCATCACCCCGGCCGGTCGGGAAACGCTCCGCCGGGCCGTACCGGTGCATGCGCGGACCATCGGGGAAGCCCTGCTGGACCGGCTCACCCCGGCGGAGCAGGACCTGCTCGCCGAGGCACTCACCCGCATCGTCGAAGACTGATCGCGATTCGTCCAGCACAGGGAGCGAGATCATGGCACTGCCAGTCAGGTTCGGCCTCAACGTCGACCCCAACACCGGGGGCCTGGCCATCGCCGAACGGATCACCGCCATCGCCGACAGCACCGGCCTGGAGTACGTCGGCGTCCAGGACCACCCGTACAACGTCGACTTCGTCGACACCCTCACGCTGATCACCTGGCTGGCCGGCAAGACCAGCAACGTCCACTTCTTCCCCAACGTGGCGAACCTGCCCCTGCGTCCCCCGGCCATGCTCGCCAAGCAGGCCGCCACCATCGACGTACTGAGTGGTGGCCGGTTCGAGCTCGGCCTCGGCGCCGGCGCCTTCACCGACCCGATCGCCGGCATGGGCGGCCCGCGCCGCAGTACGGGGCAGGCGCGCAGCGCCCTCAGCGAGGCCATCGACATCATCCGCGCCAGCTGGGCCGGCGAGCCCTACCAGTACCAGGGCAGCCACTACGAGATCCCCGGGGCGCGGCCCGGACCCCGCCCGGCCCACGACATCGGGCTGTGGCTCGGCGTCGTCGGGCCGCGCGCCGTGCGGCTGGTCGGTGCCAAGGCCGACGGCTGGTCGGTGTCGGCGCCCTACGTGCCGCCGACCAAGCTCCCTGCGCTCAACGAGATCATCACTGCCGCCGCCGAGGAGGCCGGACGCGATCCGGGCACGATCACGCGGCTGTACAACGTGATGGGCTTGATCACGCCGAACGGCCGGGACGCCTTCAACGGGCCGGTCGAACGCTGGGTCGACACCCTGACCACCCTGTACACCGAGTTCGAGATGAACACCTTCGTGTTCTGGCCGTCCGGGGATCGGGAACGCCAGTCCCAGATGTTCGCCGAGCAGGTCGTCCCGGCCGTCCGGGAGGCGCTCGCGGGCGTCACCGCGCGCGGCTGACCGGCCGCACACGGCGCCGTAGCCGGGCAGGTCGTCGAGGTTGGTCATGAACGTCCGGACGTGCAGGACGTCTGCGAAGGTCGCCCCGTGCGACCTGCCCGGCGAGCTACAGCAACGCACCTCCACCGTCGAGGTCCAGCCGGGCGACGTGGGCGAAGCGGTCACCGAACGGCGCGGACACCGTTGCGGGGATGTCGAGAGTCAGCCGACCGCAGCAGTGTCCGGCTGATCCCGCAGCCCCCGTTGGGCTGCGCCCGACGCACTGGCCCTGACCGAGCAGGGGCACGCCGCGTACGGCACGGCGGCCGAGCGCGTCGGCGAGACGCGGCGGATGTTGCTGCGCGGGCTCACCCGGGAGCAGTACGCCGAGACCGTCCGGATCCTGTCGGTCATGGCCGGCAACGTCGAAGCGGCGTTGGTTGGCCGCGCGGCGGGTAGCAACCAGGAGTGATGGGCCTGCGGCGCGTACCGTCCGTGCGAGGGTGCTCGTCATCCCCGACGTACTAGCAAGACTTGGAGACCTGGTGATCAGGACGCGTGGTTTCGAGCTAGCACCGTGGCAGGCTGAGGCCGTTGACGCGTGGACCAGCGCCCGAGGCGACTCATATCGGGGAACGCTTGAGATCGTCACGGGCGGCGGTAAGACGTTGATCGCGCTTGCATGCGCCGCCCGCGCCGCAGAGCGCGACCCCGACCTGCGCCTCGCCGTGGTCGTTCCCACCGAAGCGCTCGCACGGCAGTGGCAGGCGGCACTGGAACGCTTCACGACCCTGCAGTCGTCCGACATCGGCCTCCTCGGGGCCGGCGGCTCAGCCGACTTGTCCACGTGCCGGGCGCTGGTGGCAGTGCTCAATACCGCGGCCAAGCAGCTGCCGGCCTTGGCGCAGGCCGCGCAACCATTGATGCTTGTGGTCGACGAGTGCCATCGGGCGGGGGCGCCGACCTTCTCCCGAGTGCTGGACACGAAAGCCGACTACCGGCTGGGCCTGTCTGCCACCCCCGACCGTGATGAACTGGACGACGCAGGCCAACCGCTGCGCTACGACGAGCAACTCGTCGGTCGCGAACTCGGCGCCGTGGTCTACCGCTTCACCCTGCGTGACGCTCGACATGCCGGTTGGCTGCCGGACTACGACATTCACCACCACGGCATCCAGCTCACTGATGAAGAGCAACGCGAGTACGACAAGATCAGCCGACAGGTGGACGACCTCGCCGACGAACTACGCTCCCTCGGCTATGAGGTTGGGCGGGCGCAGCAACTGCAAAGACGTCGCGATGACGTCGCACAAGTCGCTCGCAGATACATCGCCGTCACCTCCCGCCGGAAGGACCTGCTCTACCGGGCTGCGGAGCGCAGCCGAGTGGCCCATCGAATCATCGCGGAAGCATTCGAAGGAGGCGCAGCTCGGCGCGTTCTCCTGTTTCATGAGAGGGTTGGCGAGGCGGAGCAGCTCTACCACCATCTCCAGCAGGAAATGAGTGGCATCTCGATCGTGCTGGAGCATTCCCGGCTTGGCACGCGAGAGCGGGTCAACGCGTTGAACGCGTTTCGGCACGGCCAGGCCCAGGTCCTGGTATCCGTGAAGTCGCTGGTCGAGGGTATCGACGTGCCAGACGCGGATCTCGGGATGTCGGTTGCCGCCACCTCCAGCGTTCGCCAGCGGATCCAGGCGCTTGGCCGGGTACTGCGCCGGCAATTCGACGATTCCGCGCCGCGGAAGCACGCCGACATGCACCTCATCTACGTCGCCGGGACGGTGGACGAGCAGATTTACGCCAAGGAAGACTGGGCCGACCTCACCGGTGAGGGCGCCAACCACTACTGGCGCTGGCCGCGCGAGCCCGACCAGCCGAAGGAGAGGATGCCAGGGCCACCCGCCACCCCGCGCCCGACGGAGGAGCAGGAGTGGGAGAGGTTGGGCCAGCGAGCGCCGAGTAAGCCGGTTCGCTGGGAGGGCGTGATCGTCGGCCAGGAGTACTCGGTCGATACCCTCGGCACCGTTACCAATAGCTCCGGCACGATAATCCGCAACCCGCAGAACGCTGGGTCGATACTCGAACTCGTCCGAGGCCGGCCCGGCGGGCGCTTCCGGGTGACTCCCGCCCACCGCCTCGTCCTCGTGTGGGGTGAAGGTTCGGATGGAATAGTCCCGTACGCCGCCGGGCAACTCTCGGAGCCGTTCGAAGCTGAAAGCGCCGTCGCGCCTACAAGGGCCGAGAGCGATGCTGACCTCTCGTCGCTAACGCCGGGCACGCCGCTTCACCAGCCCCTCGACAAGGAGGGCGGGGTCTACCGCCTCCGACAGAAGAGGGGCGGCGTGATTGAGCGGCGCGCGCAGGATGGTGCGACCGAGTTCGCCCTGACCGATGAGACAGCGCCTGCTCAACTTACAGCGAATGCGCAGCGAGTTCTGGATGGCTGGCGTCAGCTGTTCGACCGAGGCATCAACTTCTTCGTGACTCAGGACGGACGAGCCTGGTACGTGGAGGGCGGCCAGCGGCACTTCCTTGCCTACGTACCGGGCGGCTTCGCCTGGCCCTCTTGACCGCTGGCGGTCACACGTAGGACGTCAGGGCCAGAGGATCGACTGGCCCTGACCGATTCGGATTCCTAAGTGGACGACAGACTCGACAGGCACATAGGCTCGATGAGCGCCCGCCGGCAGTGGTTACGGCCGAACATCCGGGGTGCTAACTGGTCAGCCTCATGTAGGAGCAAGAGTGCTTTATCCGTACCCGGGCCTGTCACCGTCGAACGTCAACAAGGACGCCAAGTACTCGGTGGTGTCCAGTCGCAACGGCGGTTGGGAGGTCCGGTTAATCTATCGCGTTAGCGAGCGGGAGAAGGAGCTACTGACCACCGACCGACACGAGCGACTGGTCGCCAAAGTCAACAAAGTCAAGGAAAAGCTGAACGGGCTCCCCGGCGGCGCCTTTTACATCAACGAATACAAACACGTCTTGGTGCCGCATCCAGCCGGGGGCTGCGCCTACATCCTAACCTATCCTGATCTGCTGAAGTTCGACCTCGATGGACGAAAGGTTTCGCCTGTGGCGACGCCCGGGCTCTCCCCGGGTGAACTCTGGTCAGGGCCTCATCCCGGCATTCGCTACGTCCTTAATGTTAGTGGCACCGACATCAAGTATGAGCGGGAGTCCGGCCGAACCAGACGAGAATACCGCCTGTCCGATGCCGTAGGCGAAATTCCAGCAAAGCTCCTGGCTCGCCGCCTTGCAAAGGTCAAGAACGGCGGCGGAGGGATCTACATAAACGAGGCGCGCGAGTTCTTCGCACCTCTCACCAGCGGCGGAAGTAGCGTCGCCTATGTCTACCTCGGCTCGCTCGGCGACGACGCCTGGTTCCCTGCTCCGGAAGTCCCCGGCCGAAAGTAGCTGACGGCATCCGGCTCGCCGCGAGTCGCGTGCCCCAGCGCCGGACAGCGCACACAGGCCAGTTCCCGATACGGTCGGCCACATGGCGACAATGGAGACAGCCGCCCTGCCCGTACTCGGCCGGCTCGATGAAGCCGAGCCAGCGAGCACGCGCTCTGCTGGGCTCGTAGCCAACACGGTCCTCGCCGGCTCTCGCAGTCAGGTAGACCTGCGCGTTCCGGCGTTGATCTGACTGTAAGGGTGCGGCACCGTCGGCTATGGCGCTCCGAGATGCATCAGCATCGTCTGATTCGCGGCCCAGCCGTCGGGGAACTTGACCGGCACATCCAGGTGCACGGTCTCCGTCGACGGGTGGGCGTCCAGCAATTCCCCGATGCCCGCCCGCGCCACCACGATGCAGGCGTGCCGGTGGCGGGACGTCAGCACGCAGAGCCGCCCCGACTCCAGGTGGAAGGCGGTGGCGTCCGCCGTCCGGACAGCGGGTGCAGCACGATCGTCAGGTCGTACTCGCGGCCCTGGAGCCGGTTGGCGGTGTCGACGGTGATGCCCGCCCCGGCCTCGCCGAGGTGGGCGCGGATGGCCGTGACCTGGTCGCGGTGCGCGGCCCCGACGGCGATCCGGTCCGCGGTGACCGCGCGCCGGCCGGCGCGTGTTCGGAGACCGCGACCGCTCCCCGCTGCAACACCCGCAGGGCCAGGGCCGCGCAGGCCGCGGCGGCCTCGCCGTCGGTACGGAGAGTGTGCCGGGCCGGCAGCTCGTACAGCGCCCAGCCGGAGGTGGCCGCCAGCTCCACCGCCGCGTCGACCGCGTCGCCCGGCCCGGGCTCGGTGAACGCCAGCGCCCGGTCGGCGGGGCCGGTGCCGGCGCGGAACCCGGTGAACGGGTAGAACGCCGCCGCGACCACCGGCGCCGCCGAGGCGGGCAGCCGCCACGACACGGGCAGCCGATGGACGGGCAGCTCGGGGTTGTGCCGCAGCAGCACCGCCACCGCCGACTGCATCGGATCCCAGGTCAGGCCCGTCCAGCGCGCGGTCTCGACGGTGGAGAACGGGTCGAGCTGCCCGGGGTCGCCCACGAACAGCGCCCGCTCGAACCTGCCGGCCACGCGCAGCAGGGCGTCCGAGCGCATCTGGTACGCCTCGTCGACGATCGCCCACGGCCAGCAGCCCTCGGCGATGGTGGCCCACTTCGCGGCCGTACCGATGATGACGGCCGGACCGCCGAGGTCGGCGACCTTGGCGGCGACCCGGACGGTGTCGTGGTCCTTGACCCGGTCGGAGGGCCGGTAGTCGGCGGCGGAGAGCCGGCCGATGCGCAGTTCAGGGGCCTTGCGGGCGAGCCGGTCGATGAGGTCGTCGACCTGCTCGTTGGTCTGCGCGATGATGATCAGCGGCTCGCCGGCGGCGGCCAGCTCGATCGCGGCGCGCACCACCAGCGTGGACTTGCCGGCGCCGGGCGGCGAGTCGACCACCACGCCGCGGTGCGCGCCGGAGCGCAGGTCGGCCAGCACGGCCGTGATCACCCGCTCCGCTTCGACCGCGGGCGGCACCTCCAACCCAGCAAGCATCGACCACACCTCCCGACGGGGCATCGCCGGGACCCTACCGCCAGGGCACGACCATCCCCCGGTCACCTCAGTCCCGCGGTCCTGGTCCTTCCCCCTTGCTCCGACCGCATCGCCGTCCGGTCGGGTTGCCGCCGTCTATGCGAAGTCGTGCGGTAAGACGATTGCCACAGGCAACCATTGCGCGTACGAACGTAAATGTCAGCCCGGTTACTTGCGACGGAAGATCGCCAACCGGATTCACAAGACCCAAGGGGGGCCAATGGCACGCAGCCGCATCGCCGGGGCAGCAGCCATCGCACTCGTCTTACCACTCCTGGGCGTCCTTCCCGCGTCAGCCGCGGCGGCCGCCCCCGCCCAACCGGCCGCCGCGAAGAAGGATGGGCCCAGCGACGTCCGAGAGCTCACCCGCAAGGACTTCACGCTGGACGGCCACAAGGTCCAGACGCCCGCCCGATACCAGCCGCGCGCGCAGGCGCGTTCGAAAACCATGGCAGCGGCGGCGACTCCGCCCGTCGGCACAGTCCGGCAGTGGCTCGGGCTCGACGACTTCCAGGGCCGGTACTACCGCAAGAACTACACGCTGCGGGCAGTTGGCAACAATATCGAGGTGTGGGTCGCCAACGACATCGCGTTCCCGGCCGGCGACTGCCGGACCCAGATCCCCTCGTCGACGCAGATCACCGACGCGCAGGTCACGAACCTCGTCAACGAGTTCGACAACAACATGTATCCGAAGGAGACGGCGGCGTTCAGTGCGCCACCGGACCGCGACGGCAGCAACGCCCTGCTCGGGCCGGACGCCAGCGGCAACGGCGGCGTCTACACCGGCGGTGGCAACAAGACCGTCACCCTGGTCGACAACGTCCGGGACGACAACTACTACACGTTCCCGGCCGCGCCGACCTACATCGCCGGGTTCTTCTCGGCCGCGCTCAACGAGTATTTCGACCGCAACGTCATGACCATCGACGCGTTCGACTGGCTGCACCGTACTGGTGCCAACCCGCCGAACGAGCCGACCGGAGACCTGTGCACCAGCCGCCCGGCCCGCCCGCACCTCTACGAGGGGACCTTCGCCCACGAGTGGCAGCACCTGGCGCACTACTACACCGACCCCTTCGAGACGAGCTGGGTCAACGAGGGTCTGTCCGACTTCGCCCAGACGCTGGTCGGCTACGTCGACACCACGGCGACAGTCTTCGACCGGGGGGCCGACAGCCACCTCTACTGCTACCAGGGCTTTGGCACGGTGCAGACGCCGTTCAACACCAACCCGCGGGACTGCGGCGGCCCGGAGAACTCGCTCACGCTGTGGGGCGAGAGCCCCAACCCGAACGCGGTGCTCGCCGACTACGGCAACGCGTACTCGTTCATGCAGTTCCTCCACGACCGGTACGGCACGGACATCATCTCCCGCCTGCACAACGACGGTGAGCTGCAGGGTCTGGCCAGCCTGGACGCGGCGCTGAAGGCCGAGGGCGCCACGAACATGTACCAGGTCATCCACGACTACCAGACGATGACGCTGGTTGACAAGATCGTCGGGGAGCGCCACGGGGTCATGCTCGGCGTACCCAAGAGCAGGGTGACCACGCCGAGCCTGCGGTCCACGGTCAACCTGGCCAACCCGGCCGCCAACGCCACCCCGGGCGCGGCACCGAACGGTGCTGACTACGTACCGCTGCAGAACGCCACGGGCCAGGTCCTGCGCGGCCGTGACCTGCGGTCGTTGTCGTTCCAGGGCGCCAAGACCCTGCCGCCGCTCCCCCTGGAGTGGACCGTCGTGTCGAACGATCCGGACCGTTCCGGTAACCCGGTCCTCTGGTCCGGAAACGACAGCAACACCGACGCGGGGGCGGTCACGTCGGTCGCCGTGCCGACCGCCGACCCGACGCTGCGCTTCCTCGCCAAGTACGGCGCGGAGGTTGGCTTCGACTACGGCTACGTCACCGTCTCCACCGACGGCGGCGCGACCTACACCGCCATCCCGGGCGACAAGACGGTCGACGGGCCGCTCGGCCCGGCGATCAACGGTACGACCGACGGCTTCGAGGCACACTCGTACGACCTGTCCGCGTACGCCGGGAAGACCATCCTGCTCGGCTTCCGCTACGTCAGCGACGGCGGCGTCAACGAGGGCGGGTGGCTGATCGACGACATCACGGTCGGCGGCACGACGGTCAGCGACGGCAGCAGCCTCGCCCCGTTCGACTCGCCGACGGAGATCAAGCCGATCAGCGTGCACAACTGGAACGTGCGGCTGATCGGCATCGACGAGCGGCACTCGATGGCGCTGCAGGTCGAGTTCGACGGCAGGTCCAGCCTGACGCTCAGCCGCGGGCAGCTGGCTCTGCTCAGCCCGTTCGAGAAGGTCGTCGTCGTGGTCGCCTACGACGAGCCGACCGAGCAGGTCAACCAGTACGCGCCCTACACCCTGAAGGTCAACGGAGTCGTCCAGCCCGGAGGGGGCGGCGCCTGACCTGACCCGGAAGATCGCCAGGGCACCTGTCGCCGGTCCGGCGGCAGGTGCCCTGCCGCATCTGGCTGCCGCGGACACCTCCGCGGAGTGCTTTCCCCTGCGGCAGCTCGGTCGTCAGCGCGAACGCTGGTCGGTCGACGGCTGAGCCGTCAGCCGAGGTTCCACATCCTCCGGCAGCTCAGCACCGCAAAGCGCGCAGATGTAGTCGTCGTCGCGGACGAGGTTGCGCTCGCCGCAGTCAAGGCAGCTCCGGAAGACGACGGCCACGGTGAAGCCTTCCGGACGGCAGATACCTGCCCGGTCGAGGGTGCCCGCCACCGCCGCCCAGGAGGTGGGATCGGGGCAGTACCCGGTGGAGTGGTTGCTCACCTCGGTGACGACCCAGCCGCCCCGCTCGCCGGCGAAGGCGATCTCCCCCGCTCCGAGGACCTCCCCACCGCCGGCGCAGGCGACGTGCTCGCTGCGTCTCGGCGCGAGCCGCAACGTACCGCCAAGGTCGATGACGTAGGTGAACGGCTCGTCACGGTCGCGCGGATCCGCGGCCGCCAGGTAGGTGTCGAGATCGACCGGTGATCGGATGGCCCAGCCCTCGGGGGCGTCGGCGACCGACGCCTGCACGTCCGCCGGGCCGACGTAGCGGTATCGATGCCCCGCCCCTACCACGGCACCGACCCTACGCCCGCGCGGCCGCTGCCGTGCACAACCGCACCGGTCTGGCAACCCAGACCTGGTGATCCGAGCATCGCGAGCAGCCGGTAGGCGGTCGACACCGAGACACGGAACGGTACTTCCGCGTCAGCGGGGTACGGTCACCTGCTGCTCCGGGGTCGGCTTGCCGGCGCCCGGGAAGTGCACCTCGGTGTCGAAGGCGAGCACGCCGTAGTGACCGCCCGAGGTGTATCCGGTGAATCGGATCGTGTAGGCGTCGCTGCCCGTCGTCGCGGTGACCGCGTGCGGCACCAGCCGGCCGCAGGACGCGGTGTGCCCCGGCCCGTTCCCGCTCGGTGAGGTGGCGGTGAGGGAGTAATCCTGTTCGCCGGCGTGGATGACCCGACAGGTGATGGTCAGGCTCAGCGGCTCACGCGAGTCCGGGAGCCATCGGCCGCCGTCGAGAAAGAAGGGCTCGACGAAGACGTACGGGTTGAGGTAGAAGCCGCCCGTGTCGTTCTTGCGCAGCCGTTGGGTGCAGAAGCGGAAATTCCCCTTCGTCTTGCCGCTGCGCGAGACGTACACCTGCTGGCCGACCTGGAGGGTGCAGGTCTGCGACAGCAGGGTATAGCCGCGGGGGAATTCCGGGGCCGGAGTGGCCCGGGCGGCCGGGGCCGGCGGCGGGGCGGCGGCGAGCCGCCCTGCGCTGCGCCCGACGGGCGCGGTTTCGGCGTCGAGGAGGCGGTCACGGACCGGTTGCTCGGCGTTGGCGTCACCGCCGCACTCGTCGTCGCCGCAGCGGCACTCCCCCGCGCCGCGGGCGGTGGGCGCCGGGGTGTCCCAGACGGCGCCGGCTCCGGTGGCACCGGGCCGGGCGCAGCCCGCAAGGCTGGTGGTGAGCAGCAGCAGCGTCAGTGCGCCGCGGCGGACGAGCGGACCGCGGCGCCGGATCGGTGCGCTCACCGCTGCAGCACCGCGGTTGCGTAGCCGTCCGGGTAGAACTGCCAGTAGTCGCGGTACCGGACCGTGAAGGTGGTGGTGCCGCGTGGCAGCGAGTAGGTGAGGGTGTACCTGCCGCTGGCGTCCAGCTTGCCGCGCCAGAACTCCCGCTCGGCCCCGCCGTTGGTCGACGCGGTGATCCACCAGTAGTTGTCGTCGCCGATCGGCGAGCTCCAGGTCACGGTGAGCTGCGCGGTGCCCTTGTCCTTGCCGGTCCCCACCTGGGCGGTGACGGCCAGGTCGGTGATCGGCGGCTTCGGCGGGTGCGCCGGACCGAAGGAGTGCAGCAGCTGAGTTTCCTGGTAGGGGTCGGTCGAGCTGACCGCCCAGGCCCGGGTGCCGTCCCGGTTGACCAGCAGCGTCCCCTCCCAGAGGCTGTCGCCGTTGCGGAAATCGACGGCGTACGTCGGGACCGTGCTGCCCTTGCCGTAGAGGTAGACATCGGCGTCACCGGAGCCGGTCGAGGCGCGGCCGATGGCGACGGTGGAGCCGTCCCCGGACCAGGCGGCGTCCTGCGGGTAGACACCGCTGGGATAGACGGTGGCGTCGGCGAGATCCGGCAGCCGGTACGAGTGATGCTCGTACGGGTGGCCCACCGTCTCCACCACCTCGGTGCCGTCCGGGCTCACGGCGTAGTCGATCAGGTTGCTGCCGGTGTTGTCCCGCCGGGCGACGATCGTCGGGCTGTCACCGGACACGTCGATGACGTACGTGGTGACGGGCGAATACCCGGTGTCGCCGGCGACGAGGAGGCCGGGCGCGCCGGGGCTGGCGTCGATGATCGGGTGGTAGTTGGGGCCCCCGGTGTAGACCACCGGCGGGGTGCCGGGCGCGGACCAGATCAGCAGGCCGCCGGAGCCGATGCCGGCGTCGATGAACCCGCCGACGACCTTCTCGCCGGTCGGTTCGACGGTGTACAAGTGGGCGCCGGGGGGCGCGGGGTAGCTGGCGATGATGGTGAGCGTGGCGGCGTCCAGCGCGATGATCCGGTTGAAGCTCTGGGCCGCGTACAGGATGCGTCCGTCGTCGCTGAGGACGAGGTCGGAGATGTCGGCGACGGCCGTGACTCGGTTCAGCAGCCGGCCGTCCAGGTCGGTCACCACCAGCGGCAGCCCGCCACCGACCCCCTGGGCGATGTAGAGGCGCCCGCGCGCCTCGTCGAGCTCGATCGCCCGCAGGTCGTCCACCGGCAGCTGGACGCCTACGCTCTTCAGCGGGGCCGCCTCGGCGGCGGCCGGCGCCACTGTCAGTAGCTCCCCGGCGCTGAGCCCGATCGCCGTGAACATTCCGGACGCCAGCAGTTGACGACGCCGCATTGACACCTCCCCGTGTCGGCCAGCCGCCATACCGACGGCCACACGAGACCCTAGTACCGGGCTTGCGGGGTTGGAAGCAGCGCGACGATGTGATCTGGCGAAACGACCAGGGCACCTGTCGCCGGTCTGGCGGCGGGTGCCCTGGCGGATAGCACTCCACCAGATTGGCGCCAAGGTTCGGTGACTGAGCTGCACGGAAATCGGGGTTGACTCGGCGGGTGTTCCCAGGGCGTACTCGATATACGTTCCCGCACCGTCGGCTGGCGCGGTCGGCCACAAAGAGGCGCGCAGGCACTCTCAGGACGGGGTGCCTGCTGATGCTCGCGCTGGCGTTGCGGAGGACATCGAGAGATGGGAGGTCCCGCATGAAGGATCACTCGTCGGCGAGTTGAGCCGCACCACTGTGGCGCTTGTCGAGCGCTGCCGGTGGCGAGAGTCGCGACCCCCTGTGGCTCGGCTTGGCCGTCTGCCCCCGATTTCCGCCCGTTGACTTCAGCCTGCAGTACGGGTTGTGGCGACACCTGCTGCCCGGCTGCCTGCCCCTGCGCAGGGCCTGGGCCGTTCGTCGACTCGAGCATAGAAAGGTATTTGCCAACCCCTGCACGCACAAGGCGTCCGCCTTGCCGGGGTGAAGGCCCTGCGCGCGGCACCGTCGGCTTGCCCGGCATCGGCGAGAGGCATCACCCGGCAGGGGTCGCACCTGCCCGAGACTTGGCCTTGTGCGGGTAGGCGCGACCTCGGCGGCATCCGGCATCGCCCGTGAACCCCTACGAATGAAGCTGGAGCACGAACATGGTCTCAACCCTCATCAATACAAATAGGCCGGCGGCTGCCTTCTCGGTCCGCCTGCCCAGGGCGGCGCCAATCGGGGCTCTACCCGGACGACGTGTCGACAGGTGGTGGGCCGTTGGCACCACTTGAGCAGCGGCCGCCTGACCTGCACAACGAGATGCGGTCGGGGCGGGAGCGGCTGGAGAACCGGATCCAGGTGCTGATTATGCTGTTCATCGGCGGCGCGGCCGGCGCAGCCTCGTTCCGCCACGTTCATGACGTCGCGGCGGCGCACGGCCAGCCGGGCTGGCTAGCCTGGGCCGACGCGGTCGTGCTGGAACTGGCCTCGATCGCCGCCGGTCTGGAACTGCGCCGCAACCGCCGCCTGGGCAAGAGCGTCGCCTTCCCGGCGACCGTACTGACAGTGGCGGTGTTCCTGTCCCTCGCGGCCCAGGTCGTGGAGGCCGAAGCGTCGGTGATCGGCTGGGTCGCCGCCGCGCTGCCGGCGCTCGGCTTCCTGACGATGGTGAAGATCGCCCTCGGCCGCGCCGACCCCGCCCCACCCGACCACACCGCCCGACCCATACCGGGCCAGCCAGGACCACCGCCGGTCGTGGACGCTGCGGTCCCGGACAGCCGCGAGCCGGTCCCCGAAGCGTCGGTGATCGGCTGGGCGCCGCCGCGCTGCGGCGCTCGGCTTCTGACGATGGTGAAGATCGCCCTCGGCCGCGCGACCCCGCCCCACCCGACCACACCGCCCGACCCATACCGGGCCAGCCAGGACCACCGCCGGTCGTGGACGCTGCGGTCCCGGACAGCCGCGAGCCGGT
>JAEVHO010000023.1 GCA_016802835.1 Micromonospora sp. ATA32
GGACCCACCCCGCCCTGCCACCGCAGCTTCGATCAGCGGTACGGCACCAGGGCTGCTCATCGTGGTGACGAGTGCGCGGCGGCCGGTGCCGGGGGGGATCGGTCCGGCCGCCGCGTTGGTAGTCATCGTGTGACAGTGCGAAGTGGAAGCGCAACGTTCCACAGCAGAATTCTTGTCAGAAGTATTGACTTCTTTTACTGAAACCGATACGAGTAACAGGGCTGCGTGACCCAGTGTTGCGGGATGGAATCAGGGAGTGCCCGGATGGCAGAGGACATCGGATCGACCGTGCCGCGCCGACAGCTCGGCCGGCTGCTGCGCCAGTTCCGCACCGAGGCAGGGGTGACGTTGGACGCCGCTGCCGAGGCCCTCGAATACAGCCGGCAGAAGATCTGGCGGATCGAGTGCGGCCTGGGCGCGGTCCGGGTGCTGGACGTCAAGGCGATGTGCGAGCTGTACAACGTGTCGCCGGAGATGACCGAGGCGATGCGCGGGCTGGCCGCGGAGACGAAGTCGAAGGGGTGGTGGCACGCGTACGGGGACGCGGTGCCGAGCTGGTTCGAGCTGTACGTCGGCCTGGAATCCGCCGCTGGGCACCTGCGGCAGTACGAAGAAACCCTGATCCCCGGCCTGTTGCAGACTCGGGAGTACGCGCTGGTCCTCTACCGGCTCGACCGACCGAAGGCGACCGAGGAGGAGCGCGATCGTGCGGTCGAGGTGCGGTTGCAGCGGCAGAGCCTGTTGACCCGCCGGCTGCCGAGGCCGCCTCGCCTGGATGCGGTGCTGTCGGAGGCGGTGCTCCGCCGCACGGTCGGCAGCCGTGCCGTCATGATCGGGCAGCTCAACCGCCTACTGGAGGCGGCCGAGCTGCCGAACGTCTCCGTGCGGGTGCTGCCCTTCACTGCCGGGCCCCACTCTGGGGCGGTCGCCGGCTCCTTCGTTGTCCTGGACTTCCCGGTGACCAAGGGCGGCCGAGCCGATCCCGAGCCGTCGATCGCCTACAGCGAGTCGCTCACGGGGGCGCTCTACCTCGACAAGCCCGACGAGTTGGCCGCGTACCAGGCGGTCTGGAGCGGTCTGGATGCGCTCGCCCTCGATGAGGCACAATCGACGGACATGATCAAGAAGATCATCGGGGAGATGCGACATGACTGACTTGACCGGCGCCCGCTGGCGCAAGAGCACCCGCAGCGGCGGCAACGGCGGCAACTGCGTCGAGGTCGCCGACAACCTGACCCACCTCATCGCCGTACGCGACTCGAAGGACCCGACCGGTCCCGCACTCACCTTTGCTCCGTCCGCCTGGGCCGCGTTCACGGCTGCGGCCGGCTTCGGCCGCCTCGTACGCCGGCCGGTTGCGTGACCGTCACCGTCGACGTCGATGCCCCCGGGAAAGCCTGCGGTCAGCGCGTCCGGCAGTGGCTGTCTACCTTGTGAAGCGGGCGGTTACGTCTCGGCCATCGGGCAGAACGTCCGCGAGCCGGATCCGGACGGCGGCCGCCCGGACCACCTCGGAGCCCGCCCCGAACGAGGCGGGGCATCCGCGACGTGCGCCAGATTCGCAGCGGCACCGCCGCGTCCCGCTTCTGCCGCTTGAGGATCGCCTCGGCGGCGATGACGTCAACGTGACGACCCTCGACGACTTCCACCAGCTCCGCACCTGCCCGCAGGTGCTCCCTCACCCGACTCGCTCCGCCGACCCCGAACTTGAGCAACCCGCGATGCCTGACCAAATACAGCAGGTAGGACGTGTCCCGCAACGCGGCGAACGACCGGTCGCCCGGCTCCGGCGGACACTCCGCACAGGCCCGGTCGCTGAGCTTCTGCCAGACCCGCAGCGGAGGTGGACGCCCCAGGTCCCGTGGGACAAGGTTCCCTGCCGTTCGCCGTACCACGGGAGTCCGTGGACGTCACCGGCCAAGTCGGTCCAGCCGTCGCGGCGACGCCGGTCGAGCTCCTCGCCGAGAGCGATTGCGGCTCGAAACTCTGCGGCGGCACGAACGGAAACGGCGTCGGCGTCGGTCAGACCGGCGAACCGGCGAACCTGCTCCGCCAGCGCGGGCTCGTGCGGCAGCCGGGACAGCATCTGCTCGCCGGCCGCGAGGGCGAGGCCGGATGAGCGCTCATCCAGGCAGATGTGGCACCGGGTCCGCCAGCCCGTACGGCAGACCCGGTCGATACCGCAGTTCCGGCACCGGTGGATGTCGGCGCCGCTGCCCGGCGGCAGGAGGTCGAGCGGTTCCATCTGGTCCGCGACCAGGGCTGCGCACGGATGACAGTGGACAAACCACGCGATGTCCGGGCCGCGGTGGCGCGAGTTCGCCCGGCCGTGGACGTGATCGCCGCAGTTGACACAGGCGCGTTCATAGGCTGGTTGGCGCTTCCCACTCGACTCGGTCATTCGCCCGAATCGGCACGATCCAGCATGCCGAGCTGGTCCGCACCGGCCGCGACGGCCTGCGGGGTGCCGCGTCGACCACCTTCCTCCCACGACACCTGGCTGTAGTCGTCCCATCGCTTGTCGAGCTGGGCTGGCACAGCCTGCCTGTCCGGCGTGACGGTGAAGTCGCAGCCAATCGCATTCATCTGCATCCAGATCGCGTTCACGATGTCCGCGTACTGCTCGTCGCTGACGCCGTCGAGGCCGACCGTGATCTCCCGCATCTCATCGCTCCCCATTGTGATCGTCCGATGTCAGGTCAGCCGCAGGCCCGGGCATGCGTCACCACCGTGAGCGTCTCGGTGCCGCATCCAGAACACAACGTCAAGGACCCGAAGTCGGCTGACCGCCGCTGGTAAGTCAGCCTCCGTGTGCAAGGCACGAAGGCGCTGCGCCAGGACGCCGCGCTCCTCGCGGAGCTTGCAGTGCAGCCACTCCCAAAAGCCCGTCCTTGTGCCGAAGGCACAGGACACCACGCCGTCGTACACCGGCACGAGGTTCGGGCGTTTGCGGGCGAGCAGCTTGCCCGCGATGACCCAGCCGATGTCGTTCGCATTGCGCAGCAGTCGCCACGCGCTGTCCGCGTGACCGCCCTCCATGATCAGCGGCAACGCCTCCTCGGCGCCCAGCTCGACGTCCACGGGAATCTTCGCCAGCTCTGCCGCAAGCTCCCGGCCGAGCTGCCCCTGCAGCAGGTCGAGCGCCCGACGCGGGCCCACTTGGACGCTGAGCAGTTCCACCGCGATCAGATCCTCGGCGGTGACGATGTTTGCCACCGCCGGACGGCAACCGCCGTCGCCGAGTCGCTCGAACTGCCCACCGGTGAATGCCGCATCGCCAACCGCTAGAAAGTAGCGCTGAAGGTCGGGTACTGACCGAGGATCATCCAGCACGGCCAGAATCTCGGCGAGTGTCAGGGGCTGCGTCATGCTTCTCCTTCGAGTTCGACCTAGCGTCCTGGCCTCGGGGGCCTCAGCGCTAGAGGTGCGACGAGCTGGCACACACGGATCACCTGGGCTGGCCTCCAGAGGCGACCGACAGGAACGGGCTGGGCGTCCCGCTCCACGACACGTGCAGGGCCTCCCGGGCCCGCGTGCTCGCGACGAAGAGCAGGCAGCGTTCCCTGAGCATGTCGCTGTCGTGCTGCAGCTGATCGACCTCGCTCGGCGTGACCTCCTTGGCGAAGGGAACCGCCTTGGCCGTGGCCCCCACCACCGCGACGCACCGGAACTCCAACCCCTTCATCGCGTGCATGGTGGCGAGCCGCACCCCGTCGACCTCCGCGCCGGGCTGGTCCCGCACCCGCAGGGCAGGGATTCCAGCCCCGGTCAGCTCGTCGTGCACGCTGCTGAGAACCGTGTTGAACCGCGCGCAGACCCCGATCTCACTTGCATGGACGCCCTGTTCCAGCCACTCCCCCACCCGCTTGACGAGCCCCGCGACCTCGGACTGGCTCGTCGGATACCCCTGCGCGTGCGGGCGCTTGCCGTGCAGCAGGGACCGGTAGCCGGTGAGGCTGTCCTCGCCCTCACCGCCGAGGTCCTCGACCCGCGAGCCGACGAGCACGCCGGTGGACCAGGACAGGATCTCCTCCGTGCTTCGGTAGTTGATGCGCAGCCGGCTGCTACGTCCGGCAACGGAGATACCGAGGGCGCCCAGCGACACCCGGGAGTCGTAGATCCGCTGGTGCGGGTCTCCGGTGATGAACAGGTCGTCGGAGCCGGACGCCGCCGCGGCGCGCAGCACTCGCCACTGCGCAGGGTGCAGGTCCTGCGCCTCGTCGACCACCACGTGGTCGAACCCGTGGACGCTGAGGTCAGCAGCGTCGAGCAGTTGCGCCGCCCGTGCGCACACCTGCAGGTGCGTCATGGTGCCGGCCGCCGACAGCTCGGCCGAGTACATCTCGACGGCGTCCCACACCTGGTCGCGTTGCCGGACGCCCAGTGCCGACCCCCTCCCCCGCCGGCTGGCCACGCGGTACTCCTCCCGGCTCCGCACGTCCTGCCCGAGGATCACGTGCCGGAACTCCTGGGCGAGGAACTGCTCGGTCCAGGACAGGTTCAGTCGCCGGCACACCCGCCGCCAGACCTGCCGCTCGTCCGCGTCCCCGATCGGGGTCGGCACCCGGCCGGCGAGGGTACGCACGGTGCGGTTGGCGAAGGCGTTCACCGTGGTCACCTCCACCCGCGCCAACTGCTCCTCGTCGCCAAGGAGCAGCGCCAGGTTCTCCCGCAGGGTCGCGGCAAGGGCATTGGTGTACGTGGTGAGCAGCACCCGGCTGCCGGAGGACCGCGAGAGCAGGTGCTTGACCCGGTGCAGCGCGACCACGGTCTTCCCCGTGCCTGGCCCGCCCGTCACCTGCGCTGGCCCCTTGTACGACACCCGGTACGCGACGCGGCGCTGCGACGGGTGGAGGAACACCCGCCAGGCGGCGAACGGCTTGTCGAGGATCTCGGCCAGCTCGTCCGGCCGGGTCACCAGCGTGATGCGGCTGGTGGTGTTGGCGATCGCCACCGCCAGGCTCTCGCTCGGCTCCGGAGTCACATCCGCCGGCCGGCGCTCGGCGACGAGGTCGCGATAGACCTCATCCGGCGAGAAGCCCTCGGCAAGGTATTGCAGGACCTCGAACTGGTCCTCGGGCAGCAACGTGCCGAACGCTTCGAGCTGCGGCTTGTCGACGATCGTCCGGACCGCCCGCAGCACCTGGTCGTCGATGCCGAGATCCCGTAGCACGGTGTCGGAGTGCCGGGCGAAGAGCAGCGCCGGCGCCGCCGCCGCAGCCTTCTCCAGCGCCGGCGTGAGCTGTTCGATGGCGACGACATTGCGGACCTCCAGCGCCCGCGTCGCCGTGTTCACGGTGTAGAGGCGCTTCGCCGCCCAGGTGTACGCGCTGTCGTGCGGCACCACGCTCAGCAGCAGGAAGGTGTCGCTGCCGTCGTCCGGGGCCAGCACGACTCCGCGCCAGAAGTCGTTGATGCGGATGGTCCGCATCCTCGGGTCGCGGGCGTTGTTCACCGATTCCAGGTGCAGGCCCTTGTCGGCGTGCAACTCGGCGATGGTGAGCTGCTGGAACTTCGCCATCGCCTTGCGTACGCCGGCCTTGACCGGCTTCTCCAGGACGTCGTAGCTCTCCCAGAAGCTGTTGGCGAAGGCGAGCTGCGGCACGGGGTGGTCTCCTGCATGATCGGTTAAGGGCGGCGGGTGGGACCCTCGACTCTAGGCCGGATACCGATTGTGACAACCGACCCAGAGTAGCCGTACGTAGGCAACCCAAATCCAGTCACCGTATGTAGCTGTCGAAAATCTGACAGCAACTCGCGTTCTTTCGGATCTGGCGGCTCATGACATCGATTGATCACACTGGTGTATGGCCCGCTCGGACGGTACGCCCAACGGAAGCCGGAGCCGCCACAGCCCAACCACCCCAAACGTAAGTCGCCTCGAAGGCTTCCCCGATTCGCTACAACCCTTGTTGGCACGCATCGCAGGTCGCGGCACCTCTCGTAGCGAGGCAACCCTCCAAGCCGACATCCGACAGCTCCTGCTGGCCGGTGACTTCGGACTCTTCGACCACGAACTCGACGTCGACCTCGAAGCTCCGGCCGGCCGTGGCCAGCGCATCGACATCCAGGTCGGCTTCACCGTCATCGAGGTCAAGAAGCGGCTACAACCCGGACGGGGACTCCACGAGGCGGAGCGTCAGCTCGCGGGCTATGTCAGGTCGCGGAGCCAGGAAACCGGGCAGCGTTACGTGGGCATCCTCACCGACGGTGCGACCTGGCACGCCTACCAGCTCAGGGCTGACTCTCTGACCCTGGTCGACAGCCACGCCTTGGCTGCCGCCCGCCCCGACGGGTTGGCTCTGTTCTACTGGCTGGAGGGCGTTCTAGCGACGAGCCAGCGCGTGCCACCTACTCCCGGCGAGGTAGCCCGCCGCCTCGGCGCGGCGAGCACGTCCCACAAGCTGGATCGTGCGGCGCTGGCCGCCCTCTATGAAGAGCACGCGCAGCTGCCGACTGTCCAGCTGAAGCGACAACTGTGGGCGGAGTTACTGGGAAGCGCGCTGGGCACGCAGTTCGTCGACGATCCGGGCCTCTTCGTGGAGCACACGCTGCTCATGAACAGCGCGCACATCATCGCGCATCTCGTCGTCGGCATCGACGTCATGGAGTTGCAGCCGGAGGCCCTGATCACGGGGGAACGGTTCGACCGGGCCGGCATCCTCGGCGTGGTCGAGCACGACTTCTTCGGCTGGACCACCGAGGTGCCGGGCGGGCCCGGGTTCATCCACGGGCTCGCCCGCCGATTCGCCCGGTTCGAGTGGACGAACGTCGACCACGACATCCTGAAGGTGCTGTACGAGTCCATGATCGGTGCCGAGACGCGCAAGCGGATGGGCGAGTACTACACGCCGGACTGGCTCGCTGAGCATCTCGTCGAGACCGTCGTCACTGAGCCGCTGCGGCAACGGGTCTTGGATCCGGCCTGTGGCTCTGGGACTTTCCTCTTCCACGCCGTCCGCCGGTTCCTCGCCGCGGCCGAGGCGGCGGCCATGCCTATCGACGCCGCGCTGACGCAGCTCTCCCACCACGTGGTCGGTGTCGACCTCCACCCCGTCGCCGTGGCGCTCGCACGGGTGACCTACCTGCTCGCCATCGGGCATCAGCGCCTGACCGATCGGCGGCGGAGGTCCATCACCATTCCGGTGTACCTCGGCGACAGCATTCAGTGGCGGGAACGCTTGGACCTCTTTACGGAGGACCATGTCAGGATCAGCGCCGGCCACAATGCCAGCCAGGTCGAAGACTGGCTCCGCTTCCCGCGACACCTCCTCGACAATCCCGGCCGCTTCGACCGAATCGTCGCCGGACTCGCCGCCATCGCGGCGAAACCACGGGATGCGGACAGTCCGCCCTCGGTGGATGCCTTTCTGCATTACATGGACATCGAAGACGAGGACCGGCCGATGATCCTCGATACCTTCGATGCCATGTGCCGGCTACACGACGAGGGGCGCGACCACATCTGGAGCTACTATCTCCGCAACCTGGCCCGGCCGGTGTGGCTGGCGATGAAGGAAAGCCGGGTCGACGTCCTCATCGGCAACCCACCGTGGCTGTCATACCGCCAGATGCCACGGGAGATGCAGACGAGCTTCAAAGAACTGTCTCGCGCCCGCGGGCTGTGGCACGGTGGGCACTTAGCGACGCAGCAGGACCTTTCCGGCCTGTTCGTCGCGAGAGCAGTTCAGCAATATCTCAGGGACAACGGGACGTTCGCCTTCGTCCTGCCCAACGCGGTGCTTGATCGCGAATACTTCGAGGGCTTCCGCAGCGGGTGGTATGAGGACACCGTCGAGCTAACTGGCGTCGCCTTTACCAGCTCCTGGGATCTGCGGCGTCTGCGTCCCCATCCTTTTCCACGGGGGGCCAGCGTCGTCTTCGGCGACCGGGCCACCCTGAGCACCTATCGCCGGCTGCCGTCGGTGACCGAGCGCTGGACCGGACGTCTGCCGGCGACCGCCCGGGCGTGGAACCTGGTGGAACCTCACATCACCCGAGAGGCAGCCGACCTGGTCTCCGGCGAACCAGCCCTCGGTGAGTCACCTTACGAACGGCATTTCGCGCAAGGCGCCACGATCGTGCCGCGGATGCTGTTCTTTGTCGAGACGGAATCGGGAGGGCCGCTCGGCCTCGGCGCCGGTCGCCGCGCCGTGCGCTCGGCGCGCAGCAATCTCGAGAAGGCGCCGTGGAAGGACCTACCCGCTCTCGAAGGCGTCGTAGAGACGGAGTTCATCCGGCCGGTGCTGCTCGGCGAGAGCCTGCTGCCGTACCGGATCCTGCCGCCCAGAGAAACAGTGCTGCCGCTCGACGGCTCCGTGCTGCTGACCGGCGCCGATCCCCGGCTCGACTACTATCCTGGCCTCGCCGACTGGTGGCGAGAGGCAGAAGCCGTCTGGGAAGCCCATCGCAGCAGCGACCGTCTCACGCTGGCCGAGCGACTCGACTTCCATCGCGGGCTTACCGCTCAGATCCCCGCGCCGCCGCTCCGGCTGGCGTACGGCGCGTCCGGCATGCACGTTGCCGCCGCCATCGTCGACGACCCAGCCGCGATCATCGAGCACAAGCTCTACTGGGGACCGGTGGCATCTCGGGAGGAGGGTCTCTTCCTGTGCGCGATCCTGAACAGCCCGACGCTGACCGAGCTTGTCCGGCCGATGATGTCCTACGGTAAGGACGAGCGCGACGTCGACAAGCATCTGTGGAAGCTCCCCATCCCCATGTACGACACCGGCAACGCGACGCATCAAAGTCTCGTGGAACTCAGCCGGCAGCAGTACGAGACCGTCACCAGGCTGCAATTGGACGCCCGCGCGAACTTCGTCGCCTCGCGGCGCCGGATCCGAGCCGAACTCGCCCGCCACCCTGCGACCTCGGAAATCGAGGCAATCGTCTTGGAGATGCTCGGGTGACGGGTTACACCCTGTTCCGCCGACCGCACCTCGGGCCGCTCGTCGAAGGCACCGGCACGGCTCTGAGGACCTACACCATGACCACGGCCTCCGGGGACTGCAGCTGCGCCTGGTCGTAGAACCAGCGGAGATGGTCGAGCAGCGCCTCACGGGCGTCGGCATCAGCGAGGACCGTCAGGGGAAAGCCCGGACGGAGGGCGATCTTGGCGGCGGCGATGTCAACGCCCGGCAGCTGGTTCAACCGTTGGCGCAGCTCCTCCCGCAGGGTGACGTCGTCGAACGGCGTCCGCACGCTCAGGTGCTGGAACACGACCTCGACCTTTCCGCTCGGATAGATCGCCACCGGCCAGATGTTGCCGAGTTCGTGCTCCTTGCCGCGCGCCATGAGGAAGCAGGAGGTCTCCCCGCTGGTGCCATAGGACAGGGTGCCGCCCATCGTGGTCCATGCGTCGAGTACGACGAGGGTGGCGGTGGCGACGCTCGGGCCCTGCAGGGCGGTCACCCCTTCGATGAACTGTTCGCCGAGGGTGAGGTCCTGGTCGGAACGCGGTCGGGGCAGCCGCTCGGGCAGGTCATCCGGCGTCACACCGGCCAACTGGGCCAGCTCCTCGGTGCCGATGCGCTGTGCCTGGTCGGCCCGGCCGTACTGGTCGAACTCGACGCCCTCCGCGCGCAGCAGGTCGCGGGGGTCGTCGGTGCGTTCCGGGTCGGACCACCGGAAGTTGGGCGAGACGGTGCCTTCGGCCTGCAGCACCCGGTGCGCGTTCGGGGCCGGGTGGGTGGCGAGCCGGGCGCCGACCGGCACCGGGTGGCTGCCGATGAGGGCGGCCAGATCCCCGTACGTGGTCCAGGAACCGGCCGGGAGTTCGGCGAGGGCCTTGGTCATGACGTCCCAGGGCACCTCCGACTGGTCGGCCGCCTGCTCGGTCGGCCCCGGCCAGATGGCGACGATCCGATCGGCGAGGGCGTCGGCGCGGGCGTGGATCTCGGGGCGGCCCCAACGGTCCTGCCGAGCAATCTTCTGGTTGAGCACGATCCCGCTCTTGTCCAGTTGGATGCGCTTGACCCCGAAGGAGCTGTTGCTCAGTTCGGAGTTGTAGCCGGTGAGGGTGAGGTTCCCCAGCGTGTGGACCAGCGCCTCGTGCGCCTCCCGGAAGTTCTCCTCCGGCCCGAGGTCGGCGGCGAGCATCTGCCGCCACTCGGTGGTGGGCGTCTGCGGCAGCACGTGCTCGATGGTCAGCCCATCCAGCGCCACCGGCTCCTTGCTGCCGTACGACTCCTCTAGCCACCGCAGCACGAGGTTGCGCTGACGGGTGCGGCCGTTGAGGTAGAACGGTATCGACCGCACCGCGGCCCGCACGCTGGAGTCGGTGGCGTAGTACTTGCGGCCGACCGAGAGGTACGCCCGAACCGCCTCGTCGACCGGCAGCTCCTTGCTCATCTCGGTCACGACGGAGAGCAGGGTCCTGTTGAGGTTGTTAGTGGGACGGCCGGTCAGCAGGCGTCGGACGAAGAAACTCTCGACGTACAGCATCGCCGAGGCGACCTGCTCGGCGGTCGCGGTGCCCTGCTCCCGGCGGTCCAGCAGGTGCAGCAGGAGCGGGTAGACGGTGGTCGTGCCCCACGCGCTCAGCCGCTCCAACCGCCGGCGTACGCCCGGGTTCTGCTCCTCGCCAGGGTGGAGGATGACCCGCAGGAGAGCGCCGAGGCGGCTGAACCGCTGCACCTCCGCCTCGATCTCCTCCTCGGACCGCAGCCGGTTGAGCCGGGCCTGCTGCGCGGAGTAGACGTCGGTCTGCTTCACCCGCGGGTCGCGGTGCACCAGGTCGAGCCAGAAGAGCAGCTCCAGCTCCGCCGATTCCAGCTGCTTCTGCAGCGGCAGCCACAGGGACCGGTAGACGGTCTCGCCCCGGCTGGGCAGCCGCATGAACAGGTAGTTGCGCAGCAGGTCGGCCTGGGTGAGCTTCAGCCCGGTGTTGTTGAGTGACTCGAAGATCCGGTGGACGTTGTCGCCGGGCTGGGCGGTGACCGACACCAGCGCCAGCCCGGAGACGACGGCGTTCTCGATGCGCTCGATGTCGAACGGGTCGTCCGGGTCATCGGCGGCGGCCAACTGCGCGACAAAGTACCGGTAGGCGGCACCGACCGGATCCGCGCCGCCGGCCTGTGGGGTGGAATCGAGGCAGGCCAGGTAAGCAGCCCGGTCGGCCTGGGTGGGGACGAGCTTCAACCGCTGCGGCTCCGACTTCCACGGGTTGATGAGGTACTGCTGGTTGAGCCGCTCACGGTGCATGGGGCCCTCGTGCTCGGCGCGGTGGTCGCGGATGGCGCAGAGCAGGATGGTCAGGGTGGTGAGCCGCTGCTGCCCGTCCACGACCAGATAGTCGGCGACGCCCGCGGGCCCGTTGGTGGGGCTCGGCGCGAGCACGAGGGAGCCGATGAAGTGCGTTGCCTTCGGATCGTCGGCCCGGTCCTCGGCCAACTTCACGATGTCGTTCCAGAGCCGCTCGAGCTGCGGCTTGGTCCACGAATACGTGCGCTGGTAGAGCGGCACCTGATACTGCTTCGAGCCCTCCAGCAACTCCTGCAGTGTCGTTTCCCGTGCCGCGACCATCCCCGGACCCCCCGTCGTGTTCTGACCTGCCCTTGAGCGCGACCAGACAATCAGACTCACGACCGGCACAGCAACCCACGCCGGGACGAAACCCTCACTGACCGGTCCGATCGTCTGTCGCCTATCCGATAGTCGGAGTTCCCGACGGTGAATGAGGCGGCGAACACGCACGGATGCGGTGCGGGCTCGGGGACGTGCGCCGTGCCCGCACCGCTGTCCGACCTCAGCTCGACGGCCCGGCCGCGCGGACGAAGGCGACCCAGGCGTCGGAGGTGAAGGTGAGGACCGGCCCCGCCGGGTCTTTGCTGTCGCGTACGGCGACGACGCCGGGCAGGTTGTCGGCGACCTCGACGCAGTTGCCGCCGCTGCCGCCGCTGCGGGTGCTGGTGCGCCACCGGACACCAGTCAGCTCAGCCATGGTGAACCTCCTCGGAGATCTTCGTGATCAGTCGTCGGGACTGCCCCTCGTCCAGGGCCAGTGAGTCGAGACTCGCCCAGATCCGCCCGTAGGCGGCCAACTCCTCCTTCCGGTCGAGGTAGAGCGCGCCGGTCAGCGACTCGCTGTAGACGACCGACGGCTCGGGCTCCACGCGGTTGCCGGGCGGAAAGTCGAGCAGCACGAAGGCTCCCGCCACCGCACCGAAGTGCAGGCCGGCGGTCAGCGGCACGACCCGGATCGAGACGTAGGGCAGCCGGCCCAGCTCCACCAGGTGCCGGAGCTGCTCCGCCATCGTCGCCGGGCCGCAGACGACCCGCAGCAGCACCGCCTCGGAGAGCATGACGTCAAGCCGGGGCGGCGGAGGCAGCCGTCGTCGCAGCAGGGCCTGCCGTTGCAGCCGCACCTCGACCAGGCGCTCCCGCTCGTCGTCGGTCATCCCCGACCGGTGCTGACACACCGCGGACGCGTAGCCCCGGGTCTGGAGCAGGCCGGGCACCAGCGCGTCGTCGTGTTCCCGCAGCCGGCCGGCGGCGGACTCCAGGCCGACGTACAGCTCGAACCAGTCGGGGACGGTGTCGCCGTACGAGTGCCACCAGCCCCTCGCCCGCGTCTCGCCGGCCAGGCCGGTCAGCGCGCCGGTCAGCTCGGGCGTCGCGCCGTACAGCTCGCACATCGCCCGCACGTCGAGCCCGCGCACCGCGCTCAGGCCCGCCTCGATCCGCCACACCTTCTGCCGGCTGCACTCCAGCGCCTTCGCGGCACCGTCCAACGTCATCCGCGCCTCGGTCCGCAGCTCGCGCAGCGCCCGCCCGAGCTGCCGCCGGGGCACCGTCGACCCGATGTCCTCAGCCATTCGCCCGCCCCCCTACGCCTGCCGGAGGGCAGCGCCGCCTCCGATTTCGCTCGGCGGGGGCGCGGCGGCCGTAGCGCTCCGCGCGCTGGTTCGCCACGCCGCCCTCCAGCCGCCGCTCGGGCCGCTCGTAGACGAGCGCGCCGTCGCACCGCGAGGTCACCAGACCATCGGGTACGACGTCCTCGACCGTCAGCCGCCGGAAGCACCCCCGCACCTCGCCTGACACCATCTGGCCGGTCAGGTCGACCGCGACCCTCCCCGACCGCAAGAACCACTTCCACCGCCTACCCACGTCCCCTCCCCTGCTCTTCTGCCGCATGACGAGCCTACGCTCTTTCCTAGGTTTCCTAGCAAACCTAGGGTTACTCGTCTACCCCTCAGGCTGCGGTGATCCCATAGGACATGCCGTACGCCGCACCTCTGTGGAGATCCATTCGCGATGATCTCCGCGCCAGAATCAAGGCGGGCTTACTGAAGCCGGGCGAGAGGATTCCGACCACGCGGGACCTCATGGACGAGTACTCGACAAGCTCCGCAACCGTCCGGAGAGCAGTCGACTCCATGATCGAGTCTGGAGAGCTTGTCGGCAGGCAAGGGTTGGGCGTTTTCGTGGCCGACACTTCGGAGCAGGATTCGTAACTGCCGATGAACACGTATTTGGTGATTCTGGGTGATCGTGAAGCCATCTCCTGGGTGCTGCGTGAGCAGCGGATGGCCTTCCCGGCGACCCCACGCGCTGCGGTCGCCGCGCTTGCCGCCGACGACCGCCTGCTCCTTTACGCGACCAGAGGCGCATGGCACAACCCGACCCGAGACCGTGGCCGGATCATCGGTACGGCGACGGCTCGATCCGCCGCCCGCATGTTGGACGCACCTATAGAGATTGTCGGCCGCACCTTCGTCTCCGGCTGCGACCTGCGAATCGATGGCCTGGTGCCGTACCCAGGTGGACTGGAGTTGCAGCCGGTCGTGGAGCAGCTATCCGCCTTTCCGAAGCCGGAGGCGTGGAGCATTTACTTACGAAGAGCATTGCTGGCCCTCCCGACATCGGATGCCGACCTGCTCGACCGTCTCCTGAAGCCTCTGCTCACGACGAGGTCGCAAGCGCTGCCGACCTACCCGTCACCCCTGTGACAGAAAGAGCCTAAGGGCGGCGCAAGGAGACCTGACCAACCAAGAAGAGTGAATACGAAGGGCACCTAGGGATCACTCCTCCCTGGGTGCCCTCGCGTCAGTGCCGTCTAACCAGGTCGAACCTGGCTCGCTCGTTGAGCGGCCGACTCCCCCGCCCGCTGCCGAGGAATGGCTGGGGCTGCCGGATGACGGGGACCCCGCCCAGGCGGCGGGGTAAGGGTTGACTTGTAGTTCTCTCCGTCAACCAACGGCGTGCTCAAGCTGACGCCGGCAGCGGCCATTCGGTCATACTCCGCGAGGATCAGTTCTTTGGTTCGGTACGTGCCGTACTTCGCCTCATCCTTGCGCCTTCCGATCGGGAACGTCTCCATGATGTAGTCCACGTCATCCCGCGAGATTCCGTACAAGTGGAAGAAGAGAGCGTCGAGTTCGGCACGGATAACGGCCCGACGGCCCTCATCCCAGCGGAATGGGTTCCCCTGATCGTTAAGATCGGCGGCAAACGCAACCATCGCATAGGAGGTGTAACTAAGCTCCAGGACACGCGGAATGAGGAAGTTGGCATGAATTGACAGTTGGCTTGGATTGAGAACGGGAATCTGTCGTATCAGGAATAGCGTCAAATGTCCGCCGGTGATCTTTTGTCTGACTATGAAGTCATAGATGAATGACCCAAAGTTCGCCACAAGCATGGAATGTTGGCGTGCATCCATCGAGTCAGAAAAGAGAACAGGTGCACTGTGTCCGAAGGCGGCCGCCGGAACGACACAGAAAATAGCCGTGCGAGCATTGGTGACAGGGTTTGTCATGTCTCGGAGGGATATAGCCCAATCATGGCTCGTCTGCCACTTATTCTCGAACTCCTTCCACGAGACCCAATAGCGAGGGATTACTTCGACGTTGGGGTCTTCGTGATTGATCCCGAGCGTTGGCGCTTTTCTGGTAAAGCGTGACGCAGGGGCGACTCCATCGAAAGTCCCAAACCTATGGTCATAAATATGAAGGTTCTTTGGCTCGTACAAGGGAACCATCTTATCGCGCCCCCTAACAAAGGTTGCGCCCTTGAGGGTCCAACCCTCAGACTCGAGCATCTCTCGGCTCCGGAAAAGCGCCGAATCGCTGGCCATGTGAAACATGGTTCCATAGGATATGCGCCATTCCTCATTGTGCCTGTTATCGCTCGAGAAGATCTTAACCCTCTCGTAAATCGAGGAAAGTACTCCAGCGGCTCTCGCATCGATGAATGCGGTGAGCGTGCCAGTATTGGGATTCATGAGCAAAATTTGCTCAGGGGTTAGGTGCACAAGCTTAGCGGGATCGCGAATCTCTGCGACATTCCGTGACAGAAAGGACGTTGCAACCTGCGCTAAGGCCTTACTTGACAGGGTCATGAGACAGAAGCGCACAACCGCTCCTACCGCAGGAAAAATCGATTCCTTGTTGTCAAAATCAAATAAGCTGACAAGCTGAGATGCTTCCACAACGTCACGGAAGAAATGCTGGGTGGTGGCGTCAGTACAGATGCCTGTGGGGACGATCACGCCCATGCGTCCGCGCGCACCCATCAATATGCGGTCGGTCTCCGAGAAGACCGCGTAGGTGTTGATATCACCCCGGCCCGTAAGCGGGTAACGGCCGCCATTGCGCAGGAAGTGGCTCTCGCCTTCCGCCTTCCGCTTGGCAGCCTCAAACTCCTCATAAAGCGAGCGACGTTCCTCGTCGTCCTTGAGCGCGGCGATCAGCTTTTTCCGGGCAGCGGCGTTCGCCGCTGTCGCGATTGCCTCGTCCCGCTGCGCGAAGAACTCCTGCTCCTGGAGCTTGATGCGCTCCCACGGTGGGTTGCCGAACACGCAGTCGAAGCCGCCCGCCCAGCCCGTCGCCGGGTCGATGTCGGCTGCGGTGACCGCAACCTGGAAGACGTCCGGAAACTCCAGGTGCCAGTGAAAGAACCGGTACCGCTCGCGCAGCCGCTCGATCTCGTCGTGAGTTGCCTGCGGTGCCGCCGCCGCCTCCGGTTCCTCCATGGCCTGGAAGACCCCGTGGGTGACTGCGGGCGGCGCGTCCTCCGTCTTCCTCCACATGTAGGCCGCGCACCAGGCGTCGGCTATGTGCAGCGCCCTCTTGTACTCGTCCGACCCAAGGAAGTCCCGGTAGGCGGACTCCTGCCACCGCACCTCGCTCAGGTCGTCGGACGGTGCGGCGGTGATGCGCCGCAGGCCGTGCGCGAAGACAGTATTGGCGACCTTCGTCCCTTCGGTCGGGTCGAACAGGCTACCCTGCCTCGCCCGTTGCTGGGCGTTCTGCTTCTCCAGGCCCTTGGCGTGCTTCTTGTCGTCGCCCTCGATGGGCTTGAACGCCTCGTCGGGGATGCCGCGCTTGAGCAGCGCGGGCGTGGCCCCGATGAGCGCGTTGCCGTGCTTGATGTGGGCGTCGAGGAAGCTGAGCGGCTTGCCCGGTTCCAGGGCCTCCAGCCACAGGGAAACCTTGGCGAGTTCCACGGCCATGGGGTTGAGGTCGACGCCGTAGATGCAGCGGGCGATGACCTCGTGCATGGCGTGGCGCACCGCATCGAGGGTGGGCTCGGGGTTGCGTTCGCGTACCGCCGCAACCCGCTTGGCGATCCGGCGGGCCGCCGCGACCAGGAAGTGGCCGGAGCCGCAGGCCGGGTCGCAGACGGTGAGCGACAGCAGCTCGGAGACGATCGTGTCGGACGGGTCGGGTTGCCCGGCGGCGGTGGCGACCTGTTCGCCGTGCTTGACCGCGTCGTCGATCACTGGGTCGAGCGCCGAGTCCAGCAGGCACTCGATGAGCGAGGACGGGGTGTAGTAGGAGCCGGTGGTCTTGCGAGTGTTGCCGGCGAGTTCGACCAGCTCGAAGGTGCAATCGACCGCGCTGTGCTTCGGCACCAGCTCCAGCAGGGATTCGTAGATAGAGCCCAGTTCCTCCGCGTCGAGATGCCGATAGTCGATCGACCGCCAGCGGCGCGAGGCCGCGTCCCGCACCTGGCAGAGGTGGCGGACGGCGTTCAACAGGTACTCGTTGGACAGCGTCAGCCCGCGCAGCGGGGCATCCGCCTCCCGGTCGTCGAAGATGCCGCCGAGGCCGGGCACGCCGAGTTCGGGGCGGCCGTTCACGTCGCCAAGCGCGCCGAGGACAATCTGCAGCGCCTGGTACAAGTCTCCGTGGGCGCTGCCCCGGCGGCGCCGGGCGTGGGCGCGCATCCGCGCCGACGAGAAGTACTTCGCGTACCGCTCGCGGGCCTCGTCGCTAGTGCCCGGTGGGTGCAGGGCGTCGCGGTCCTCGGCGACGAAGAGGAAGAGCAGCCGGTAGACCAGGCGCAGCAGGGCGTTGTGGAACGCCTGGACGTCGAAGTCCTCGCGCAACCGGTTGTTGTCGGGGTGGCGCAGGAAGCCGGTGCCGAGGGTGGTGATGGCCTCCTGGACGCCCCGCCGGAGCTGTTCCAGGGCGCGCACGCCGGAGGAGATGGACTCGGTGCGCCACTTCTCCAGCCAGCAGGTCGACGGGGCGGCCCCCTCCCCTACCTCGAAACGGGAGACGTGCAGCAGCCGGTACAGCAGGACGAACTCGCTGAACAGCTCGCCGTCGAAGATCGCCTCCAGGTCGAACTCGACGTAGGACGCGGTGGCGAGCGCGTTGGAGTCGCGCAGCAGCCGGAGCTGGCGGCCGTTGGTGAGTGCACCCCACAGGTGCGCCTCGGACCGGTTCAGGCACTCCTGCACCAGCGACTGCGGTGGGATGGTGCCCGCGCCGGCCGGGCGCTTGTCCAGCGAGGCGTTCCACGGGGCCAGGTGGATCGGGACGTGTTGCCAGCGGTGACTGATCGGGAAAGTCTTGGCGCCGTCGTCCGACGGGATGCCGGACGCCCCGATCGAGGTGAGGCGGCCGAAGCCGAACTCCGCGAAGAGCGGTTCGAGCCACTGGGTGACCGCGAGGCCGGTCGGATCGGCCGGGGCGTCCGCTTCCGGGGCGACGGGAAGCTTGCCGCGCAGCTCCTTCCACACCGACTTGAGGTAGTCCCAGTGGCGTTCGGCGTCGTCGCGTACCGAGCGGGAGGCGACCGCCCGGTAGTCGGCGGGCTTGGAGCCGGTGACGTCCTTGCCTTCGGAGATGCGGACCAGCATGTCGGCGGGGAGCAGGCCGCCGATGGTGTGGACGGCAGAGAAGACCTGGTTGCGGGCGGTGGCGGACATCAGGCGTTGCCTCCGGCGGCGGTGGGGGTGGCGGCGGTGGACGCCGGCAGGTAGACGTAGGCGCCGAGGACGTCGGCGGGCTTCTGCACGGTGACGCTCAGACCACGGACGATCTCGCCGGAGGCACTGCGGACCCGGCGGTGGGAGGTGAGGAGTTCGGCGGCCAGTTCCTCGCCGTACGCCTCCAGGTTGCCGGTGACGGCGGGCAGACCATCGAGCACCCGCTCCATGGTGCGTTGGCCGAAGGCGGGGTCGGTGTTCTCGTCGGCGGACGCGTCGAGCAGCCCGAGGGCGTCCTCGGTGGACAGCCAACGGGCGCTCGCGGGTGCGCCCTCGAAGGCGAGCAGTCGGGCATCCTCTGCGACGAGCTGCCGTGTCCCGGTCCGAGAGGGCAGGGTGAGGTGGAAGCGGTAGCGGACCACCAGCAGGGTGGTACGGCTGGCGACGGCCCTGGTCCGGATGACGCCGCAGCGGCGGGCCGGGCGGGGGCCGGTGGCCTGATCATCCAGGGCGGCGTTGAGGACGTACCCGGCGAGCGCCACCACCGCCGGGTCGGTGCGGACCAGGGCGCCCTCGCCGCGTGCGACGGCCGCCGTGTTCCGGAACGCGACCGGGCGACCCCGCTCGACGGCGTCGCCGCCGAGCACCGGGGCGAAGGCGTCGCGGAGCCCGGCGGGGGTACCGCTCACCTCCGCGGTGAAGTCACCCGACCTTCTCGGGTCGTCCCGCAGGACGCCGTCGAGTGCGCGCAGCGACTGGCGTACGAAGCCACGGATCTCGCCCGCCCGGCCGAGGGTGTCGCGGACCGCGGCGACCTCGCGGGCGACCTCCTCGGGCCGGATGGAGTGCTGGGCGAACCGGGATCGGGACGTCTTCTCGCGTTCCGCGGCGGACTGCCAGTCCACCGCCAGGGCGGCGGCCTTCTTGTCGATGGCCTTGTACTCGTCGACGTCGAAGAGGCTGCCCTGCTCGCTACTCCTCCCCCGCAGCAGCAGCCACTCGACGATCGCGTCGGTCACGCCCGAGGACGCCGCGTCGGGAACGGAGACGGAGATGCCGAGGTCCTTGCGGATCTGACGGTGCTTCTTGATGAGGACGTCGAGGACCTTGCCGTCAATGCCGTTGTCGCTGCCGTAAAGGGTGACGACCCGGACGACGGTGCGCTTCTGGCCGTACCGGTCGACGCGGCCCTCGCGCTGGTCGTGCCGGCTGGGGTTCCAGGCGAGGTCGTAGTGGACGACGGCGTCGAAATGATGCTGGAGGTTGACGCCCTCGGAGAGGCAGTCGGTGGCGACCAGGACACGGCGGGCGGCGGGGTCGTCACCGGCCGCTTCGGCGAGCTTCTCGATGCGTTCGATGCGTTGCTGCGGGGAGAGGCTGCCGGTGACGGCGTACACCACGGTCTTCTTGCCGAGCTTGCCGTCGAGGTGCTCGGCGACGTACTCGGCTGTCGGGATGTAGCGGCAGAAGACGATCGGGTGGTAACCGTCCTTGAGCAGGGCCTTGAGGTGGGCGACGAGGGCCGCCAGCTTCCGGTCCTCCGTCGGCCCCTCCAGCTTGGCCGCCTGCTCGGCCAGCTCCGCGAGCCGCGCGCCGCCTCGCTCGACGTCGACAGCCGGGTCGCCGGTCTCCGCGCCGGGGGCGACGTCGAGGCCTTCCAGGGCATCGTTGTCGGAGGAGTCACTGGTCAGCGGGGCACCGAGCCGGTCCGGCCTCCTCGGGGGTCCTGGCCGCCGCGGTCGCCGAGCGGGTCCGGCAGGGTCTGGGCGGCGGCGCGCGGCGAGGAGACCAGGGACCGCAGCAGGGCGATCGCCGACCACCAGGCGATCCGGGCCTCCCGCCGGCCCCGGCTGTCGGCGGCGGTCACCCGCTCGCTGGCGTACGCGATGGCGTCGTCGAGCAGGGCGCGGTAGGCCGGGGAGAGCTTGTAGGTCTCGTCCTTGAAGTGCCGGTCCGAGGGGAAAGAGGTCTCCTCGGCGAGGCTGTCGTCGGCCAGCCCGTCCTCCCGGGTGAGGTACTGGCGGACGTCGGCGCGCTTGCGGTGCACGAAGTACGGGGCGAGCATCCTGCGGCCCGCGTCCGAGCCCAGGTCGACCGTCGCGAGTTCCGGCTTGACCAGGCCAAGCAGGTTCCGGAAGGCGCTCTCCTTGCCGCTGTGCGGGGTCGCCGTCACCAGCAGCAGATGCCGGTCGGCGTCGGCGGCCACGCGCTGGAGAAGCTCGAAGCGGAGCTGGTTCTGGGCCGCGGTGTTGTCGTCGGCGGCGACGCAGGTGTGCGCCTCGTCGACGATGACCAGGTCGGGGCAGTGCCGGACGAAGTCGTCGCGGTGCCGGGTCGACTTGATGAAGTCCGTGGAGACGATCACGTGCGGGTGCTTGTCGAACAGCGACTGGCCGAGGTCGAGCCCGCGTTCCAGCCGGGAGACCGTGGAGGCCAGGACCAGCTCGGCGTCGATGCCGAACTTGGTGCGCAGCTCCGCCTGCCACTGCTCGGCCAGCGCCGGCGAGCAGAGCACGGCGAGCCCTCGCGCGCTGCCCTGGGCGAGCAGCTCGCTGGCGATGAGTCCAGCTTCGACGGTCTTGCCGATGCCGACGTCGTCGGAGATCAGCATGCGCACGGTCTTCTGGCGCAGCGCCATCATCAGCGGCACGAGTTGGTATGCCCGCGGTTCCACGGCGATGCCGGCGAGGGACCGGAACGGGCCGGCGCCGGACCGGAAGCCGATCCGCAGCGCGGAGCGGAGCAGGCCCGCCGCGTAGGAGTCGCCGAGGTCGGCGGGGCGACGGGTCCGCGAACTGCGCGCTCTTGACGCTCTCGAAGGCGGGGAAGACGGCCGCGATGTCGTCGTCCGCGCCGCCCAGGGGGCGCAGAACGAGCATGTCGGAGGCGCTCTCGGGCAGTACGACCCAGTCGCGGCCTCGGGCGGAGACCAACGTACCGGCGCTGAAGGGGGTGGTCATGAGGGGTCCTCGCGCGTCGTGGTGTCTGTTGTTGTGGTGTGCAGGCTGGGGGTCAGCCGGTTGCGCCGGTGCCGAAGCAGTACCGGTGCTCCGCCGCGATGGCGGACCAGTCGGCATCGTGCGGGAAGCGGACCAGTCCCAGCCCGCGTCGAGGAGCCGTCCTTCGGCCTCGCGGTCGCGCTCGGCCACCACGGCGTGCTCGTGGACCGGTCCGTCGACGAAGACCGCGATCGTGGCACCGGGCAGCCGGTAGACGTAGTCGGGCCGGGCCAACGCCTCGGTGATGAAGGTCTGCGCCTCGTCCGGCAGGCGCAGCCCGCGCTGCTTGAGCCAGGTGATGAGTTTGGCTTCCAACGCCGTGTCCGACTGGGCGGTCAGCCGCTCAAGCTGCTCCGAGCGCGACTCCCCCTGCCCCGTGGTGGCGGTGCGGCTTCCGGCGAATCGCAGCAGCAGGTCTCGGACCGTGTGGCGGTCGATGTAACGGTGGTTGAGCTGGTTGCCGTACGTGAGCAGGCACTCGTAGCAACCCAGCGCACAGGGGCGGTCGGGGTGCGGACCGCCCAGGTCGTTGCCGTCGATGTCGAAGTGGCAGATGGCCAGGGCTTCGGCGGCCGCGCGCGCCAGGGCGTCCGGGTCCGCCTGCATCAGGCGGAGGACACCGGCGCCACCCTCGGCCGCCTCGGTGAACAGCATCCGCTCACGCGGCCCGTCGTTCGGCGGCAACAGCTCGGTCGTCAGCTCCGAGTCCTCCAGCTCGAAGGCCGCCTCGACGCCGCGCTCCAGCGCGTACATCAGCGAGAGCGCGACCGGTTCGTCGAGCGGCTCGTCGAGTTTGAGGACCAGGATGTTGCGCCGGTCCTCCACGTACGGGATGACGCGCTTCTTGCGGCGCTTCTCGTTGCCGTCGTCATCGATGAGCGGCATCTCGCTGGAATCACCGGAGGCGTCACCGGCGTCGCGCTCGTTCATCCAGCGCCCGTCCGCCGGGTCAAGCCAGAAGCCGTCCGGCTCGTCCGGCTTGGACCGCACTCGCCCGACATTGGTGATGCGCACGGTCGCTGAGTCACCGTAGGAGAGGGTCGCCAATCCCCCGCCCGCACCGGAGACAATGGCGTCGCGGCGGCCCGGACGGGCGCCGTGGTCGTGGAAGCGGTAAGAGGTCACCAAGCGGAAGCCCGCCCTGCGGCGCTCCTCCTCGTCTGAGGAGATGCGCTCCCGGCGCTTGGTGTAGACCGTGTGCAGGTGCAGCAGGCCCGTCGTCTTGTCACCGAGCCGCTCGCCGCACATCTGGCAGCGGTCGGCGTTCTCCTTGATGTCGTGGTGGTAGCCACAGTGCGCGCATCTGCGCGCCTCGCCGGTGACGACATCGCCGGCCGCGTCCGGCGGCAGCTGGATCCGAGTGACCTGGTAGCGCGCTCCCTCGTGGTAGATGAGGGCACCGGGGCCGAACTCCCGGATGGCGAGGAATCGGGGACGCTGGAGGTAGTCGCCGTCGCCGAACCTGCGCCCGGTCGTGGGAACGTAGGCGGCGAGGGGCAACCGCGGGAACGAGTAGCCGGGGAGAAAGCCCTCGCTGGCGAGGTAGCGGTACGGGTTGAAGTCCGACAGCACCGACTTGCTGTCGACGCTCTCGTTTTTCAGCAGGTTGAGCTGGGTCTCGGCCTCCTTACGGCGGCCGACAGCGATCCGCCGGTCGCGCTCCGACAGCGTGTGGTCGAGGACCCGACGGTTCTGCTCCGCCTGGTCGACCAGCGCGGCCTTGAACAGGTCGCGCCACCGGTCAAAGGCCTGGTTGAACCGCTCGGGCGTGGTCCGGACGGTGTCCTCGATCCACTGGTCGTCCCACCAGCTCGATTGGGCGAATTCGGGGAGGAGACCGCCAAACACCCTGCGAGCGGCAGCGACCGCTCCCTCCTGTGATCGGGTGTCGTGCAGGGCGGCGGTGAGGTGGTCGTGCAACGCCAGGGCGGGATTCGGCAGACGTGAATCCTCCGCGTACCCGATGTCGATCGACTCCGGGACGGCGCGTCCCAGCTTGATCCCCGCCTCCGCCAGCCAGATGGCTTGCACGTGGGACCGGACGAGGTCCTCATTGGCCAGGTCCAGGCGAGGCGGCGCAACGGCGCCGGCGACCATCCGGGCCGAGCGGCGGAAGTAGTACTGGTCGTGGCTGTTGCCGGTGGCGCAGTAGGTGGTCACCAGCGCGGGCTGTCCCGACCGGCCGGCCCGGCCGCTGCGCTGGGCGTAGTTGGCGGGGGTCGGCGGCACGTTGCGCATCATGACGGCGTTGAGCTCGGAGATGTCGACGCCCAGCTCCATGGTGGGCGAGCAGTAGAGCAACTTCAGCTCCGCCTTGCGGAAGGCGTCCTCGCGCCTTTCGCGCTCGACCGGATCGACCTGGGCGGTGTGCTCGCGGGCGGAGAGGCCGGCGAGCGTGCCGGCGGCGCCGCGGTAGAGGTCACGGAAGAAGGTGTTGACCCGAGGGCCGTCACCGCTGGCGTAGGTGCGGGTCAGCGGATCGTGGCTACCCGTCTCGCCCGACCCGGCGCGCCAGATGAGCGAGGCAGCCGACACGCGGTAACCCGTGGTGCGCGGGCCGACCGGCCCGCGGAAGCGCCCCGCCCGCTGCGGCGCGGCCTCGATCGGGGTGACCAGGCCGGCGGCCGCGAGCACGATCAGCAGGTCGGCGATGACGTGCTGGGCCTCGACGAAGTTCAGCTCCGTGCCGAAGTGCACCCGGCGCAGGTACTTGCCGAACTTGCCCCGGCCGGAGAGGAAGAGGCCGGATCGGTCCATGCCCCGCCCCGACGACTGCGGGTACGCGGTCCCGACCTTGGGGCTGTCGCTCACGGACAGGACCCACGGGTCGATCAGCCGTTCCTCGCTGGCGCGCTGGAGCATGTCGAAGTCGTCCCGGAAGTACTGCACGTCGATGGCGAGGGCCCGGCGCATTTCGTTCAGCAGCGCGCGCATGATCTCGACGCGCTGGCCCGGTTCGGCCTTACGCAGTACCTCGTGGGTCTTCGACCAACGGTCCTGGTTCCCCGCGAGCCAGCCGAGGTCCTGATAGTCGATTTCCAGCAGGCCGGTCTGCTCGAGGTTGGGCATCGTGATGCGCCAACCTCGTTCGAGATCAAGATAGAGACGGAAGGCGACGACGTCCCGCAGCGTCTTGGCGGCGTTGCGGGCCAGCGACGGCGGCAGATCGTCGCCGCGTGCGTAGTCAACGGCCTGCAGACCCAGGGCGGCCGTCACCTGAGCAGCCAGCTCCTCGTGGGTGACGCCCTCGTCGCCAGCGTCGCCAGCTGCCTTGTAGAGGGCACCGCGCAGTTGGGTGATCTGCACGAAGTCGTTGAAGTGGCCGGCCTGCAGCGAGGCGTCCTGCCGGTTGTCGACGAACGTCAGCAGCTTGCGGGCCTTCTTGTCGAGTGCCTCGGCGGGCGCACTGAGCAGCGAGCGGACGATGGAGGCCGAAACCAGGGAGGTCGCGGACGACCGCCCCTCCTGGTCGAGGGTGGCGAGCTTGGCGAAGTCCTTGCCCCTGGTCTGTTCGTAGCTCACTCCGCAGTGCGCGCAAAAAAGAAACGGCGAGGGGATGAAGGCGGCTTTCAGTCCACCCCGCCCCTCGTACCCGAAGGAATCCACCGTGATGGCGGTCGGCAGCCGGTCACGGTAGGAGTTGCGGACGGCCTCCTGCCCGTTGTCGTCGACGTCCAGCCAGGACTCCGGGATGCGTCGCTCCTCGATGGCCTTCTCCCGGGTCTCGGGCCAGGGCCGGTCGGAGTTGATGTACAGGTAGCCGTCGCTGGCCCGACCGCCCGTGGCGATGGTGTCCCGGCGGGGCTCGTAGACGGCATGGCCGTCCTTGGTGGTCCGCCACACCGTCAGGTACTCCTGGCCGCACTCACGGCAGAAGGCGAGCGGCAACAAGATCTTGCCGTCAGAGCCGGGTAGGACGAGCTGGTAGTCCCGGGTGAGTTCGCGGGTGAGTTCGTCCTCCAGGGTCACGTACACGGTGTCGCCCTTGGAGAGGAACTGGTGCAGCCGGAAGGCGAACAGGGGCCGCTCGGTGACCGGGTGTCGCGCCTCCGAGCCGGCCTTCAGCGTGCGGCGGATCGCCTGCGCGCACTCGGCGGCGGTGAGCCCACTGGCCTCGGCCAGGTCGACCGCAGCCTCCTCGATCTTGGCGGGCTTCTGCCGAACGAGGTGCCCGGCGGGGTCCACGGCGAGCCCGAAGCGGGTCTCGATCCAACGGGCCAGCGGATCGTTGACCAGGTCGCCGTAGGCACGAGGGGCGCCGGGCGCCCGCAGCCGCTCGGCGGGCACGGTGTCGGGAGCGGCCGCGGTGGCGCGGACCAGGGTCTCGCCGATGACGTTCGCGGGCGTGACCTCGGTGCCGAACAGGGTGGTGGCGACCCGCGCGACGACGGCGCGCTGGTCGTCGGCGGTCCCTTCACTGGAGATCGTGGCGGAAGTGCCGACGCACTGGAGGCGCTCCGCCTGGCATGCCTCGCGCACCCGGCGGATGAGCAGGGCCACATCGGCGCCCTGCCGACCCCGGTAGGTGTGCAGCTCGTCGAAGACGAGGAAATCCAACCCCCTGGCCATTTTGATCAGCGACCGCCGGTCGTCCGGACGGGTGAGCATCAGCTCGAGCATCACGTAATTGGTGAGCAAGATGTCCGGCGGGTTGTCTCGGATCTCCTTGCGCCGCTCGTCGCCCTCCTGGCCGGTGTACCGGGCGTAGGTGACCGGCTCGCGGCCGGGCCCGTAGCCGTCCTGGAGGTACTTGTCCAGTTCCTTGAGCTGACTGTTGGCCAGCGCGTTCATCGGGTAGACGATGATCGCGCGTACCCGCTTCGCCGCCTTGGGCCCCTCCTGCTGGCGCGCCTTGAGCACCTTGTCGACGATCGGCACGATGTACGCCAGCGACTTGCCCGAGCCGGTGCCGGTCGTCAGGACGTAGGACGCCCCGGACTGCGCCTTGTCGATCGCCTCCCGCTGGTGCTGGTGCAGGGTCAGCGAACGGCCGTCACACACCCTGCCGCCCTCGGTCTTCCTGGCCTGGAAGATCCGGGCGCACTCCTCGTGCAGCACGCCCTGACTGACGAGTTCGAGGACCGAACCACCCGAGGCGAAGAACGGGTTGAGCGAAACCCACGGATCGGGCCACTGCGACTTGGCGTCCAGGTCGTCCTCGACGAAGGCCGCGATCCGGTCGTCGCGGATGATGGTGCCGCCCTCGGTGAACGCCCGGTAGTCCTTGATGAGCTGCTCGTGCACCCCGAAGACGTCCATGCCCGCGCGAGCCGACCCGGCAAGCACGCCTTCCTCCACCTGAGCAGGCGACGTCGGAGCGGTGGTGCTCTCGCGCACGGCGACGACGTATCGCACCGGATCGAAGGGTTCCCAGCCCGGAACCTTGTCGGCCCCCTTGGCGAAGGGCAGAAGCGCCTCGCGGACAGCCACAGCGTCAGCCGGACGATCGACCGGGTCCTTGGCGAGCAGACGGTCGATCAGTCTCGCCATGTCGTTCGGTACGTCCGAGCGCATCAACCGGATCGACGGAACCGGTTCCTCGAGATGCTTCTGGCCCAGCTCGTGAGCGGACTCGCTCAGGAAGGGTGGTACGCCCGTCAGGAGCTCGAAGAGCACGCAGCCGAGCGCGTACAGGTCAGCCGCTTGCGTGACCGTAGCCGCGAGGAACTGTTCCGGAGCCATGTAGCGGGCGGTACCGACCGTGACACCCGTGCTGGTCAACTTGCCGGCTTCGCTGTCGTCGAGGATCCGCCCCATGCCGAAGTCGAGGACCTTGACAGCCCCGGTCCGTAGCAGCATCACGTTGGACGGCTTGAGGTCCCGGTGGATGACGCCGGCGCTGTGGGCGGCGAACAGCCCGTCCGCGATCTGTGCCGCTACGGCGGCGACCCAGGAGATCGGCAGTTGCGGGTGCTCGGACACCAGGTCCCGCAGGGTTTCGCCGTCAAGGAGTTCCATCGCGATGTAGGGCAACTCGTCGACGTCTGCGGCACCGGCGATGATGCGCGGGAGGTTGGGATGACCGAGCTTGCGCATGATGCGCACTTCGCGCTCGAACCGCTGCCGCGCCTTGCTGTCTCGGGACGTCTCGATGACGGCACCAGAACGACTGCGGAGGATCAATTTAAGGGCGACGATGCGGTCGGTGGAGCCTTCCGCGGCGGCCATGTCCTCGGCGCGATGGACCTCGCCCATGTTGCCCTTGCCGATCGCACTCTGCAGGCGGAATCGGCCCGCCACCCAGTCGTTCGTCCCCGTCACCCTCAACGCCCCCAGCTCGTTGTCCACGGCGAACGCGCTGTCCACCTGTACCGGGACGTCGGGTGCCCACTCAGCCCACCGTGGTCCTGTCCACAGGACTCGATCCGATACTTGGATTGCGAAGGTCTCTTCGCGATGCCGTCCGTGGAGTATGGCCGGCGTGTACAGCGAAGAATCCTCCGGTCGGCGGAGATGATCAACCGATCGTCTGGGCCCTTGACAAGGCCCCCAGGCCGTCAACTTGGCCGCATCTCACTGGGTCTATGCCACTATCGGTCGATCATCGAGGGGCACGTTGCGGCGCTCATACCGCCTGAGCAGCGGTTCCGTCCTTCGGCTTGGTGGCGGTGGTCCGTCGGAATCGGACGGTGGCGTGGCGCGTCGGAGGCGATCAGGGCCGAAGGAGCCCGCGGCCGAGACCATCCGCCATGAGCCTCACCAACATCTCCCCAAGTTCTGTCGCCTGTCGGATTGTCGACTCGAAGGCGTCCAGCCGCCGGAACGCCTCTCCGTGCGCCCGCTGCTCGTCGAGCGGCAGCCGCCGCACCTGGGCCCGCCGGATGTCGAACCGCAGCGTCCCCGACAGGCTCGACGCCTGCTTCTCGTTGGCCGAGGTGCGCAACTGCCCGGCCAGGAACCACGGGTCGAGCGCAGCCGGGTTGGGCCGCAGCAGATAGAGATTGCGCCCCAGCAGCGCCCCCTCGGTGGCGACCACCCGGGCGGTGAGCTGCCGGGCGATCATCGGCACCACCACATCCCCGGCGGCGAGCCGGACCTCCTGCCCGAGCTTGCCGTCGTCCCGCCCGGAGGCGTCCTCGCCGTTCAGCACGTCCTGCACGGTGAGCACGGGCGGCCCGTCACCTGAGGTTCCGTCACCCTCGGTTAGGGCGGTCCGGATCGGACCGATGAGCTGCAACGCGCCCGTGCGGGCCAGCTCGCCGACCGAGAGGGTGAGCGCGGCAACGCCGTCAGGCGCGGGGGTGACCTGCGGCATCAACGCCGGCAGGTCGCCGACGATGGCGGCGAGCCGCTCTCTGGTGCGTACCAGATGCTCTCCGCTCTCCTCCACCCCGACGGTGGGTTGCCGGCGGGCGGGGGTGAGGTCGACCTCCTCATCGAGCAGCTCGATCACCGGCACCGCGCGGGCGAAGCCGACCTCCTCGACCTCGGCGTCCGGCGCGGCGGTGAAGGCCCGGTCACGCAGGTTGGTGGCGAAGACCCGGACGGCCTCCTCCTCGGCCGTCTGCCACAGCCGCATCCGCAGGTCCGCGCCGAGGTGGATGAG
>JAEVHO010000024.1 GCA_016802835.1 Micromonospora sp. ATA32
GCCCGCGTCACCGGGCGGGAGGGCGGCCAGTTCGACCAGGTGGACCCCGTCCTGGTACGCCTGTTCGCGGGCCGCCTCGGTGGCCAGCCGGGTCTTGCCCGGACGCCGCCCGGGCCGGGTGAGCGTGACCAGTCGGCTGCTGCGGGATCAGCGCGCGACGCCCGCGTCACCGGGCGGGAGGGCGGCCAGTTCGACCAGGTGGACCCCGTCCTGGTACGCCTGTTCGCGGGCCGCCTCGGTGGCCAGCCGGGTCTTGCCGACGCCGCCCGGGCCGGTGAGCGTGACCAGTCGCTGCTGCGGGATCAGCGCGCGCAGTTCGGTGAGCGCCTCGGCCCGGCCGACCAGCTCGTCCAGGCGGGCCGGGATGCTGTTGCGGACCCGGGCCACCCGGGGCGGTCCGGTCAGGCCGGCGTCCTGCGCCAGGATCCGCCGGTGCAGGGCGACCAGGTCCGGGCCGGGGTCGAGGCCCAGTTCGTCGGCGAGGCGGTCGCGCAGCTCGGCGTAGCTCTCCAGGGCCTCGGTCTGACGCCCGGCCGCGTACAGGGCGCGCAGGTGCAGCGCGCGCAGGCCCTCGCGGAGCGGGTGCCGGGCGACGAGTTCGGCCAGGTCGGCGGCGACCAGGTCGTGTTCGCCGCGGACCAGGCGGGCGTCGGCGAGGCGTTCGAGCGCGGCGAGGCGATGCTCGGCCAGGCGGGTGGACTCGGCGCGGACGTACTCCTCGTCGGCGAAGTCCGCGTACGGCTCGCCGCGCCACAGCCCGAGCGCCTCGGTCAGGTGGCCCACGTCCCCGGCGGCCGTCAGTTCGGCGAAGCGGTCCGCGTCGGTGGTCGCTCGTAGGAGGTAACCGGGCGCGCGGGACTCGACGAGGTCGCGGGCGCCGGGTTCGGCGTCTCCCAGCGCCTTGCGGAGCTGGGAGACCCGGACCTGCAGGGCGCCGGCCGGGTTCGCCGGCGGGTCGTCACCCCAGAGGTCGTCGATCAGCCGGTCGGCCGAGACCACCTGGTTGCGGTTGGCGAGCAGGTCGGCGAGGAGCGCGCGGACCTTCGCGCCGGGCACGGTGACCGGCACGCCGGCGTCGGTGGTGACGGCGAGCGGACCCAGGACCCCGAACCGCATGCGAGCCACCCTACAAGCCGTAAGGCGGCGGGAAGTCGACCGTAAGCGGGGCGGCGCACGGTGGGGGTGTCAGCCAGTTCGAGAAGGGATCACGATCATGAGCTACGCACCGGTCAACGGCCTGGACATGTACTACGAGGAGCAGGGTATCGGTGCCGGCCGGCCGATCGTCCTGATCCACGGGGCGCTGTCCGGGATCGGCACGTCGTTCGGCACGATCCTGCCGTTCCTGACCAAGACCCGCCGGGTGATCGCGGTGGAACTGCAGGCGCACGGGCACACGGCGGACATCGACCGCGATCTGACGGTGGAAGACTTCGCCACGGACGTGGTGGCGCTGCTCGACCACCTCGGTATCGACCGGGCGGACGTGTTCGGTTGGAGCATGGGCGCGGCGGTCGCGCTGCGGCTCGGCACCGACCACGCCGACCGGGTCGGCCGGCTCGTCCTGGCGTCGGTGTGCTTCAACACCGACGGCATGTACCCGGGCCTGCTCGACGGCATCCAGGACCTGCGGCCGGAGCACCTGCACGGCTCGGAGTTCCACGAGGAGTACCTGCTCACCGCCGCGAACCCGGCCGATTTCGCCACCCTGGTGACCAAGGTGAAGCGGCTCGACGGTGACCTGCCGCAGTGGTCCGCCGACCGGATCCGGGCGGTCGCCGCGCCGGTGATGCTCGTCCTGGGCGATTCGGACATCATCCGGCCGGAGCACGCGGCGGAGATGTTCCGGCTGCTCGGCGGCGGGGTTCCGGGCGACCTGACCGGGCTGCCGCGGTGCCGGCTGACGATCCTGCCGGGCACCACGCACACGTCGATCCCTCACCGGGCCGAGTGGCTGGCCCCGATGATCGACGAGTTCCTGGACGCCAGCGGAGATTGACGGGAGAAGGGGAAGAATCGGTGGTTACCGGGCGGCGCCCCGGTTTCCTGACTACCGTATGTGCGGAGTCGGTCTGCGGGGCGCTGACCCGGCCGGGCGGCCGGACGGCCCATGAGCGGAGGGCCGGTCAGCAGGGCCGATCGCTGGAGGCGATGTCGGTGACGATGGAAGCAGAGCGCACCCTCCGTGAGGAGGAAATCAGTCAGCTCGGTGAGCTTGCCGCCCAGCTCCGGGTGGACGCCATCCGGTGCAGCACGAGGGCCGGGTCCGGGCATCCGACCTCGAGCCTGTCCGCCGCCGATCTGCTCGCGGTGCTGATCTCCCGGCACCTGCGCTACGACTGGGCGGACCCGCGCAGTCGCGCCAACGACCACCTGATCTTCTCCAAGGGCCACGCCTCACCGCTGCTGTACGCGTGCTTCAAAGCCGTGGGTGCCATCACCGACCAGGAGCTGGTCGACACCTACCGCCAGTTCGGGTCGCGCCTCCAGGGGCACCCCACGCCGGCGCTGCCCTGGGTCGACGTCGCCACCGGCTCGCTCGGTCAGGGACTGCCCGCCGGTGTCGGGATCGCGCTCGCCGGCCGGTACCTCGATCACCTGCCGTTCCACGTGTGGGCGCTGTGCGGCGACAGCGAGATGGCCGAGGGCTCCATCTGGGAGGCACTGGACAAGGCCGGCCACTACGCGCTCGGCAACCTCACCGCGATCGTCGACGTGAACCGGTTCGGGCAGCGGGGGCCGACCGAATTGGAATGGGACCTGGACACCTACCGGCGCCGAGTCGAGGCGTTCGGCTGCCAGGCGATCGTGATCGACGGCCACGACCTGGTCGCCATCGACGAGCGCTGGGCCGCGCCCGGCAGGCGACCGGCCCGACGGTGGTGCTCGCCCGGACGGTCAAGGGCAAGGGGGTGCCCGAGGTCGAGAACCAGCCGGGCTGGCACGGCAAGCCGCTGAAACCCGACATGGCCGAGCGGGCGGTCACCGCCCTCGGCGGCGTACGCCAGATCCGCGTCACCGGGCCGCAGCCCGAGCCCGCCCCGCCCGCCAACGCCCCCGCCGGCGAGCCGCCCGTGCTGCCCCGGTACGACCGGGGGGCGAAGGTGGCTACCCGGAACGCGTACGGCGACGCGCTGCGCGCGCTGGGCTCCCGGCCGGACGTGGTCGCCCTGGACGGCGAGGTCAGCGACTCCACCCGTGCCGACAAGTTCGGCGAGACCTACCCCGACCGGTTCTTCGAGATGTTCATCTCCGAGCAGCAACTCGTCGCCGCAGCGGTCGGGCTGCAGGTCCGCGGCTACCGGCCCTTCGCCTCGACCTTTGCGGCGTTCTTCTCCCGCGCCTACGACTTCATCCGGATGGCCGGCATCTCCCAGGCGGACATCGCCCTGTCCGGGTCGCACTCCGGAGTGGAGATCGGGGCGGACGGTCCCTCGCAGATGGGGCTGGAGGACCTGGCGGCGATGCGCGCCGTGCAGGGGTCCACCGTTCTCTATCCCAGCGACGCGGTGTCCTGCGCCGCCCTCGTCGCGCAGATGGTCGACCGTAAGGGCGTCAACTACCTGCGCACCACCCGAGGCAAGTACCCGGTGCTCTACGACAACGAGGACGCCTTCCCGGTCGGCGGCAGCAAACTGCTCCGCGGCGGCGACGACGACCACGTCGCGCTGATCGGTGCCGGGGTGACCGTGCACAACTGCCTCGCCGCCGCGGACGAGCTGGCGGGCGAGGGGATCAACGCGCGGGTCATCGACCTCTATTCGGTCAAGCCACTGGATCGGGAGCGGTTGCGGGACGCCGTCCGGGTCACCGGCGGGCGGCTGGTGGTGGTCGAGGACCACTATCCGCAGGGCGGCCTCGGGTCCGCCGTGCTGGAGTCGCTGGCCGACCTCGCCGAGCCGGTGCGGGTGACACACCTGGCGGTACGCGGGCTGCCCACCTCCGGGACGCCGACCCAGCTGATGGACCAGGCGGGGATCGGGGTGAACGACATCGTCGCGGCGGCGCGCGCCTCGATGTGAAGGCCTGCCGGCCGTGGGGCGCGACGGCCGCCGATCCTGCCGTGGTGGGTCCGCAACAGCACCTCAGCTGACCGGACGCCCGGCTTCCCTCGCTCACGCTTCGCGGCCCCGGTCGGGGCTTCATCGGGCAGCTCGCGCAGCCGCTGCCCGATGGCGCTCCCACCCGCGTCCGTCCAGAGTCGACGAGACGGCGATGTAACACTTGCTGGCCCTACGACGGGAGCAACTTTCGTTGCTTCGTCGAAAAGTATCGTCGTGGCCAACGAAAGACCTGGACATGCTCGCAGCAAGTTAGTAGTGTCGAGCACTATGAATATGTTTCGTCGAGATAAACCCGCAGCGTAGGTAGCTTTCGACCGTGGTCTCGGGCGACGCAACACGCCCAGGGCTCGTGGGTCGGGCCGGGAGGCAAACCCGGTCCAGAGCACTCCGTATCCGCGCTGCGACCGGTCGGCCCGACACGGCGACGCGCCGTGGCCGATATCCGTCCATTCTCGATCACCCGTCAGCTCCGACGCGGAACCTTGTCTGATCCTGCGTGCGATCCGGCTCGCCGCTGACATCAGACAGCTGCAGCTCCAGAGAGCGACCGTGGCGCCATGCCACGGCCGGCGATCTCGCGCGGCCAGGATGAGCCCGCGGCCTGTCACCACACAGCAACGTTCGTCGGCCACGCGTCCCACCCATCCATCTGTCGGATGCACCACTCGGACAACCAGGTCCGCCTCATCCTGAGAAGGAGTCGAGATGGCTCAAGCACGCCATTTCCGGTTCTCCCGATTGCTCGGACGTTTTCGGTCCGACCCGACGAGTCCCCCCACCCCCGCCCAGGCCCTCTGGCGCCGAGGCGCCGTACCCCGTCGTGCCGGCGCCCTGGCATCCAGCGCCGCGCTGCGCTCGGCATGCTGGCACTGCCCGCCCATGCCGCCAGCCCCACCAACGAGCCGGCGGCGACGACGGCCGCGGCGGCGGTGAAGGTGCTGGTGTTCCACGGCCCGGTGGACAAGCAGGACGACCCGGTCGCGAAGGCCGCCGCGGCGATCAGGGAACTGGGCGCGCAGGACGGCTTCTCGGTCGACGATTCCGCCGACCCGGGCGTGTTCACCTTCGGCAACCTGGCTCGGTACCGCGGGGTGGTGTTCCTGTCCGCCAACGGTGTGACGCTCAACGACGCCCAGGAGGCCGCGTTCCAGGCGTACATCAAGGGCGGCGGCGGTTTCGTCGGCGTCCACGACGCCGCGCGCGCCCAGGTCGACTCCTCCTGGTTCACCGGCCTGATCGGCACCCGTCCGGCCACCAGCCTGCCCAACGCCGAGAAGGCGGTCGCGGCCTCGGCGAGCGGCGAGAATCCGCCGAACGAAACCGCGCAGAAGGCGATCGACGGTTCGACCAGCACCAAGTGGCTGACCTTCTCGCCGACGGGTTGGCTCGCGGCGAAGCTGAGCAAGCCGGCCGCGGTCTCCCGGTACGCGTTGACGTCGGCCAACGACTCCCCGGGACGCGACCCGAAGAACTGGACCCTGCAGGGGTCCGAGGACGGCACCACCTGGACCGATCTGGACATCCGCACCGGGGAGGCCTTCCCCCAGCGGTTCCAGACCAAGCAGTACAGCTTCACCAACAGCAAGGCCTACCAGCACTACCGGCTGAACATCACCGCGAACAGCGGGGAGCCGCTGATCCAGCTGGCCGAGCTGTGGCTGATCGGCCCGGACGCGGGACCCGCTCCCGACGGCACGGTCCAGCAGGCCGTGGTGGACCTCACCGACCGCCAGCACCCGGCGAACAAGGGGCTGCCGCTGACCTGGACCCGGTCCGACCAGTGGATCAACTGGGACCCGAACCCGACCGGCAAGGTCCACACGGTCGCGCAGGTCGAGGAGGGCACGTACAACGCGGGGCTGAGCGGCAACGGGGCCTTCCACCCCATCTCCTGGTGCCAGGACTACGACGGCGGCCGGTCGTTCTACACCGGCATGGGCCGCACCGAGGCCAGCTACACCACGGACAAGCAGTTCCAGGGCCACCTGCTCGGCGCCATCAAGTGGACGACCGGCATGGTCCGGGGTGACTGCCAGGCGACCATCGCGTCGAACTACCGCATCGATCGGCTGACCGCCGCCAACCAGTCGGGGCAGCTCGACCAGATCGGTGAACCGCACGGCCTGACCATCGGGCCCGACGGCAAGGTCTTCTACATCGGCAAGGCGGCCTGCCCGACCGGACCGATCGTCAGCTGGGACGACCCCAAGGTCGGCCTCGGCTGCGGCACCATCCACCAGTGGGACCCGAAGACCAAGCAGGTCAAGCTCCTCACCACCCTCCCGGTGATGGGCAACCGGGGCAGCGGCAGCGAGCTGGTCAAGAACGAGGAAGGTCTCGTCGGCATCACCCTCGACCCGAAGTTCGCGCAGAACGGCTGGCTGTACGCCTACTGGATGCCGCACGAGTCGATCGACCGCGACAAGCGGATCGGCCAGCGGACGGTCTCGCGGTTCACCTACAACGCCGCGAAGCAGTCGATCGACCAGGGCACCCGCAAGGACCTGCTCAAGTGGGACACCCAGATCCACAGCTGCTGCCACGCTGGCGGCGGCATGACCTTCGACGAGGACGGCAACCTCTACGTCGGCTCTGGTGACAGCAACTCCTCCGGCGGCTCGAACGGTTATGCCGGCAACAACTGGACCCAGGACTACAAGGGCACCTCGTTCCAGGACGCCCGCCGCACCTCGGGCAACACCAACGACCTCAACGGCAAGATCCTCCGCATCCACCCGGAGGCCGACGGCACCTACACCATCCCCGAGGGCAACCTCTTCACCGGCAAGGAGGAGGGCGGCGGCAAGACCCGTGCGGAGATCTTCGTGATGGGTGTTCGCAACATTTCGCGGATCGCCTGGGACCCGGTCAACCACTGGCTCACCGGTGCGTGGGTCGGCCCGGACGCCGGCGCTCCGAGCCCGGAGCTGGGGCCGGCGAAGTACGAGACGGCAACCATCATCACCTCCGCCGGCAACCAGGGCTGGCCGTACTGCATGGGCAACCGGCAGCCCTACCGCGACCGCGGCAACGCCGACGCCACCGTGCTCACCGGCTGGTACGACTGCGACAACCTGAAGAACGAATCGCCGCGCAACACCGGCCTGGTCAACATCCCGCCGGCCCGCGACAACATGATCTGGTACTCGCCGCAGGGTGGTGGCCCGGACTTCCCGAAGCGCGCCGACGGCAGCGGCCTGCCGACCTATCAGCTGGGCGACGAGAAGTTCACCGAGCCGTACCTCAAGGGCGGCGGGCAGGCCATCATGAACGGCCCTACGTACCAGCGCTCGAAGGTCGACGCGAACAGCGGTGTCGCGTGGCCGGCGTACTGGGACAACAAGTGGTTCATCGGTGACGAGTCCAACGCCAACAACCGGGTCGCGGTGACCGTCGACCCAAAGAACGTCAAGGACCAGGGGAAGCCGGCCTTCGCCGAGGACCTGCGCGCCATCATCCGCTCGGGCAGCGGCGCCAACCAGCTCCAGTCCTGGATGGACGCCAAGTTCGGCCCGGATGGCGCGCTCTACATGCTCGACTACGCCGGCGGGTTCTTCAGCCTCCACCCGAACCAGAAGCTGATCCGCATCGCCTACCAGGGCGGCCCGGCCACGCCGAACCCGAACGACGCCGGCCTGCGGGCCGTCGCGCAGAGCAAGCCGAAGACGATCGCGTTCTCCAGCGCCAAGGTCGGCGGGGTGGCCTGGGAGTGGAACTTCGGTGACGGCAGCGCTGCGTCGCACGAGGCCAACCCCACGCACACCTACGCCGAGTTCGGCACCTACCAGGCCACCCTGAAGGTGACCTACGCCGACGGCGAGGTGGCCACCGCCACGATCGAGGTCAACGTCGGCTGCGCCGCACCCGACGCCCGCAAGACCGTGTGGCTGCTCGACGCCGACACCGGCGTGGCCAACGAGCAGGTCGGCGGCAAGTGCACGATCAACGACCTGATCGACGACGAGAGCAGCTGGTCCAACCACGGCCAGTTCGTCAGCCATGTCAACGACGTGATCAACAAGCTGCGCACCGACGGGGTCATCGACAACCGCCAGGCGGCCACGCTGAACAAGGCCGCCGCCCAGTCCCCGATCGGCAAGACCGCCGGGTACGAGGCCATCTTCGACGGGACGGCGCAGTCGCTCGCGGACTGGCGCCAGGCACCCGGCGGATCGTTCTCGCTGCGCTCCGACGGCTCCATCCGCAGCTCCGGCGGGCTCGGAATGCTCTGGTACGCGAAGCAGGAGTTCGCCGACTTCTCCGTCCGGATGCAGTTCCGGGATGTCTCCACCGAGGGCGTCAACGCCAACAGTGGCCTCTTCACCCGGTTCCCGGATCCGCGGACCCCGCTGGACCAGCGGCCGGCGGGCAGCTGCGGGACCATCGGGTCGGCCCGTACGTCGCAGGCCTGGGTCGCGATCTATTGCGGCCACGAGGTCCAGATCTACGACGGGACCACCGGGGAGCCCCAGAAGACCGGTTCGATCTACAACTTCGATCCGATCGGCCTGGACCAGGCTCGGGTGACTCCGAAGGGCCAGTGGAACGACTACGAGGTCCGGGTGGTCGGGCAGCACTACACGATCATCCGCAACGGCGTGGTGATCAATGAGTTCGACAACACGCCCGGCAAGGTGTCGTCCCGACCGAGCGACCCGCCCACGGACCTGCGCCAGTTCCTCAGCGGGTTCATTGGGTTGCAGAACCACGGCACGAACGACCTGATCGAGTTCCGCGACGTGCGGGTGCGGGAGCTGTAGCAGAAACAGAGTGCCGGGTACGGAGGCGACGTTCTCTGTGCCCGGCACACTGCTGTCCGAGCCATCGTCCCGACCGGTGGTGCCCCGGCAGGGCGCGAGCGCCCGGGCACCTGCCGAGATCAACCGGCGCGTCGACCAGTGGATCGGGCGTCTTCTCGATCGCGCGGCCCTGTGTCATGGGTATCGTGGCCGGTAACCGTGCCAGAAAACCGCGCCACGGTTGCCGGGTCGGCGGTATGGCGATGGGGGACGGGATGACAGAGACGATGCCGGCGGCCTTTCTCGGCCACGGCAACCCGATGAACGCGGTCGAGCGCAACCGCTACACCGAGGCGTGGCAGGCCTTCGGTGCCGCGGTGCCCCGACCCCGGGCCATCCTCGTCGTCTCGGCACACTGGTACATCAACGCCACCGCGATCACCGCGATGTCCCGACCGCGCACCATCCACGACTTCTACGGGTTCCCCCCGGAGCTGTTCGACGTGCGCTATCCGGCGCCCGGTGCGCCCGAGTTGGCGGACGAGGTCGCCGAGGTGGTCAAGCCAACCTGGGTGGGGCACGACGTGGACAGCTGGGGGCTGGACCATGGCACCTGGTCGGTGCTGCGCCACGCCTTCCCGGACGCCGACATCCCGGTCGTTCAGCTCTCCATCAACGCCTACCAGCCGTTCGAATACCACCTGCGGCTCGGCGCCAGGCTCGCCCCGCTGCGCGAGCGCGGTGTGCTGATCGTGGGCAGCGGCAACATCGTGCACAACCTGGGCGGCGTCGACTGGCAGCAGCCCGAATCCGGCTTCCCGTGGGCCCGGCGGTTCGACGACCGGGTTCGGGAACTGTTGAGCGACGACCCCGCCGCGGTTGCCGGTCTGGCCTCCCATCCCGACTTCGAGGCGGCCGTCCCCACGCCGGATCACTTCATCCCGCTGCTGTACCTCGCCGGGCTGGCCGGTGCCGGCGGTCGGCCCGCGGACGTGCTGGTGGGCGGCTACGCGTACGGGTCACTGTCGATGACCGCGTACACGGTCGACCTCGGGTCCGCCGCGCCCACCGTCGGCCAGATCGGCGCCGCGCCCGGCCCGCCGGACGCCCCGTCGGCGGACAGCACGAACATCTGACCTCGCACGACGGTCACGCCACTACCCGGCCGCTCCGAGGCCCGACTGGCGGTGCAGGTGGTCGCGGACCAGTTCCTTCGCCTCGGTCAGTACCCGCTCGTCGCCGTCGGGCTGCCGACGGAAGGCGAGCATGGTCAGCGCGCTGGACGCCGCTATCACCACCTTCAGCGAAAAGCGCAGGCGAGGGGTGTCGGCGATGGCGAACCGCTCGATCAGCGCGCGGGCGAGGTGGTCCGCGACGATGCCGCCGTTGTCGGGGTCCGCGTCGAGCGCGTGCGCGTCCACCACCTCGCCGTGATGCAGGATACGGATTCCGGGAACCGTGCGGTGCAGCATGACGTACTCGTCGATCGCGGCGCCGACGCCGTCCCACCAGTGCGTGAGGTCATCGCCGGCGAACCGTTTCTTGAGCCGCCGGGCGTAGGCGTCGAGGCTGCGTAGCATCAAAGCCTTCGCGATCGCGCGCTTGTCGGGAAAGAACTGATAGAGCGAACCGATGGTGATCCCGGCGCGTTCGGCGATCATGGTCGTCGACAATCTGTCGTAACCGATTTCGTCGATGAGTACGGCGCAGGTGTCCAGGATTCGCTGGACGCGGGCGGCGCTTCTGCCCTGCGCCGGCAACCGCCGCAGGGATCCTGTCGTGGTAGCGGGTCTCGACACCGTGACCAGCCCTTCTGTGGGAGGAACCTGTGCCCGTGTCGCGTTCGAAGCGGAATCTCGGCTGACGGGCACCTCGGCATCGGCGGGTTACGAAGTCGGATGACCCGTGGACGGGGCTGCGCCTTCGCGGGTGCGCCACATGGGGTAGGCGGTGGTGCCGTCGGGAAGCGTGAAGGGTGGGTGGGCGTCGTAGCCGTGCCGGGCGTACAGGTCCCGCTCGGCGATGCTGGTTGCCTCGGCGTACGCGGGGTGATCGGCGTGGTCGATCGAGGCATGACTGGTGGCGAGCAGGGCGGCGGCCCGATCGATGCGTTGCGGGTCTGGTGGCACCGCGAAAAACGCGAGGTGGTTGTGGGGGCCGGTGGGGCGGTGGGTGCTGAGGACCTCGTCCAGGCAGAGAAAACGATCGATGTGATCGCCGTAGGCGACGGCGAGTCGTCTGCCGTACCCGGTCGGCGGTGCGATGGGGCCGTACCGGTGGAACCAGACCGCGGTGGCGGAGTGATCGTCGAGGACGTAGGCCTCGCCGAAGAGGAGAGCGTGTTCAGTCCACACCCGGGTGACGGCGCTGAGCACGTCACGTCGACGGCGTTCGTCGGGCACGAGCCATGCGCCGGTGGCGCTGTGGAACAGGGCGTCGGCGACAAGTTTGACGATGTCGGCGACGTCGCACCAGCGGGCTCGGCCGACCCACTGCGGTTCCTTCATGAGTTTCTCCTTCTTCCAGTTGCGGCTGGCTGGCAGACGACGTTGCCGGGAAGGCAAATGGCTTGTGCAGGGGGCGAGGAACGGTGAATGGCCGGGGCGCAGTCAGCCCTGGTCGTGCGGGCAGGTGCCGGCATTCAGGCGGCAGTGGCGATGGCGGCTCCGCCAGCCAGGTGGCTCGTCATCGCGACAACGACCTGCCGCGAGCGCGGCTGCCCGTTCACACCATCTTCGTGGCCGTCCCGACCACGGCAGGGCCGGCCGACGAGGTGCTCAGGCGGGTCGGGTGTCTGGTTGACGCGGCTCGTCCGCAAGCTCGTCGGACTGGGCCGCGCAACAGCCTTGAGGGGGTAGGCCCGGCGTCCAGGACCGTAGGGAGCTATCGGCAGCGTTGCCTGTCCAGCCACCGGCGGAGTCGTTGCCGGCGGTGCTGGCCGGAGTGGTAGGCGTCAAGCCCGGGGGGTGGGCCGGTTGCGCCGGCCACAGCAGGTCGCTCACCTCGGCCGCGTCTGATGCCGGTCCGCCGCCAGCTCGCCGGCGTCCACATCGTGCGGACGGCGGGCGCTCCGGGTGGATCGGCGCCGGCGCGTCGGGCGGGCGGTCGCGGGGATCGCCGCGGGCGCCTGCACGACGGGAGACTCCACGCCCACCACTCGCCGCGTCACCGGCTCGGCCGCCTCGACGACCTTCATGCCCGCGGCCGCCGTCGCGTCCACCACCTGGCGTACCGGAGCCCGCTCCGTCGCCGCCCGCTCACCCGCCGGCGCTCGTGACGAGACCGGGGGCTGCCTGCCCGCCGGCGGCCGGATCCTGTCTGCCTTACTCCGTCCGGCTGCGGGATTGCCTACCCCGTCGACCCGGACCGGCACACCGTCGACGGTCGACCCGCCGGGCGAGGCGGGAGTGCAGGACGGGGAACTGCCGAGCGATGTCGAGGCGGCGTCGAGCAGTTCGCCGAGGATGCAGGGGCAGGGCGCTTCGGCGGCGTACGCGGCCTCGTCCGCGATCGCGTCGTACGCGCTCCATGCGCCGAGGACGCCAGCGATCATGAGCATCCCGCGCAGCGCTGTCCGAGCGAGTCGGCTGCGACGCCGCATCAGGGGCACCTCCAGGATCTTTGGTCTTCTGACGGCAGCAGGCTCTGATTCTGCATGACGTGACCCTCCGAACACTCTCCGACACGCCTGCCCGGGAGGTGCCAGTAGCGGGTTGGCCATGCTGGTCCTGGACGCGGATCAGGCGAGGTGGCGGATCCCCGCGGGTCGGCGGCCGGGCAACCGGGTCCCCGTGGGGTCGGATCGGTGGATCAACAATCGATATTGCGCCGCGTGCCCGGGAGGGACAGGATGACCAGACGCGCCGAGGTAACCGCCCCGTAACCTGCGCGCTGCTGGTTCTGTCACAGGGAAGTGAGAGTCAGTCATGAGCGACGTGTCCACCGCGCTGGGTGTGCGCCTGTATCCCGACCTGGTCGAGCGGGGCGGGCTCGCGCCCGCGCTCGCGGAGACCGCCGCCCGGCATCAGCTCGACGTGGGCCGGCTGACCGCGCCCGAGACGGGACGCAGCCGCTACGTGCACGCCGAGATGACCTGCGAGCGCGGAGCCGTCCGGGTGGGGCTGGGCGCCGGGGCCCGCTACTTCATGGTGGACATCTCCGGGGACGGGCGGATCCGGGCCCACGGCGACACCTGCGACCTGCTGCCGATCGTCCAGGTGGTCGACGCGTGGCGCAGCGGCGTGGAGCTCCGGGAACTCGCTACGCGCTTCCCCTTCCTGGAGTGCAACGGGGAGTAGTCAGCCGCCGCCCAGCCGGTCGAGGCCGTGCCGGGCGGCGGCTGACGTCGGCCGTCACGCCGGCGGCGGGGTGAGAGTCGGCTTGGGGACCCGCGACGGATCCAGGCTCCGCGACGGGCTCGGCTTGGGCAATCGGGTGGGCGTACGGGTCGGGATCGCACTGTCCGTCGGACTCGCCGTGACGCATGGCGCGGGATCGCAGGTCGGCCGGACCGGGGTCGGCGTCGGCTGCGCGGCGGTCGGCTTCGGCGCCGCCGTAGCCGACCGTGACTCGTCCGGGAAGCTCGGCTCCCCGAACCGGTACTTGTCCGGGTCGAGCTTCAGGGCGGCCGTGGCCTGTTCCATGAACTGCCGCCAGATCGGCGCGGGGCCGGTCGCCCCGAAGACCTGGTAGCTGCCGTCGGTGGTCCTCAGCGGCTTGCCGTCGGTGGTGCCCAGCCAGACCGCGGCGGCGAGCGCGCCGGTGTAGCCGACCATCCAGGTGTGCACGTTCTGGGTGGTGCTCTGCCCGGCCTGCCAGGTGCCGGTCTTACCGGCGGAGTCCCAGCCGTTGTCCAGCTTGGCCGCCTTCACCCGACGCAGCGTCCAGTCGAGCTGGTTGATCGCCTCCTGGTCGAGCCCGACGTCGGTCTGTACCAGCTGCTCGTCGAGGAGGTGCTCGTCACCCTTGGTCACCGAGCGGACGAAGTGCGCCTCGGCGCGCTTCCCGCCGGCCGCGAAGGTCGCCATCCCGTTGGCGTGATCCGCCACGGTGATGCCGTACTGGCCGATGCCGACCTCCGTGGAGAAGTGTCCCGCCACCTCGTCGCCGGGGTGGCCGCGCAGCTCGACCCGCTTCGGCTTCGGGTCGCCCTTCACGTTGGCCCACATCGAGTCGACCCCGGCGCGGGTGGCCATGTCGATCACCTTGGCCGTGCCGAGCCGCTCGGTCAGCTCGTAGTAGGTGACGTTGAGCGAGGCGACGGTGGCCTCCCACAGCGCGCAGTCCGGCTGGCACGCCGCGTGCTCGGCGTTGCGGATCGGACCGGCGGGGCTGCCCTTCGTCCGGCCAGAGGCGGGGAACTCCTTGGTCTCCGGGGCATTGAAGTGCTGCTTGACCGATACCTTCTCCCGCACCGCCGCAGCCAGGTCGTACACCTTGAACGACGACCCCGGCGGGTGCTGGCCGAAGCCGCGGGCCTCGCCCGCCTCGTCGTAGTACCACCCGGCGTAGTCGGCGCCGGAGCCCTCGTTTCCGCCGTAGTAGCCGAGTACCCGGCCGGTGCCGGGCTCCACCGCGACCAGCGCGGCCTGCCAGTTCTTCGGCTGCCCGCGGACGGCCTCGGGGGCGCTGTCGCGCCGGATGTCGGCGGTCGCCTCGGCGGCGTCCTGAACCCGCTTGTCGATCGTCGTGACGATCTTGAACCCGCCGTTGCGCACGTAGTCAGCCGGCTTGTCCTTGAACTGCTCGGACTGCCGCAGCTCGCTGAGCACATGGTTGACCACCAGCCCGGTCGGCCGGTCGAGGCCGGACTGGCGGGCGGTGGGGTCGATCGGCTTCACCGTGTCCGGGTACGCCAGGCTGCCCGCCTGCTCCGCCGACAGGTAGCCGAGTTTCACCATGCCGTCGCGGATGTAGCCCCACCGGTCCATCGAGTTCTGCCGGGCCTTCGCGTTGCGCCGCGGGTCGTAGCCGGGCTGGCCCTCGGGGTCGTCCGGGTCGGCTTCCGGCTGCTTCACCATGGCGCAGAGCACCATCGCCTCCGCCGGCGTGAGCTGGTTCGCCGCCGGCGCGTCGCGGCGCACCGTCTTACCGAAGTACGCCTGCGCGGCCGCCTCGATGCCGTAGGCGCCCCGCCCGAACGGCACCGTGTTCAGGTAGAAGCTGAGGATCTCCTCTTTGCTGTACCGGTCGTCGAGCTTCTTCGCGATCACCGCCTCGCGGACCTTGCGGGAGTAGGAGACGCCCTTGAGGTCGGCGGCTACCCGGGCGTACTGCTGGGTGATCGTCGACGCGCCCTGGCGCTGACCGCCGGTGACGTTCGACCAGGCGGCACGCAGTACGCCGGTGAAGTCGATGCCCTTGTTCGTCCAGAACGTGCGGTCCTCGGCCGCCACGATCGCCTGCTTGGCGGAGTCGTTCATCTGGTCGTAGGGCACGATCGTGCGGTTCTCCGCGCCCACCTTCGCCATCGGGTTACGGCCGTCGGCGTAGTAGACCGTGGTCGACTCCGGCAGCTTCAGGTCGGTGGGAGTGGGCACACTGTCGAAGTAGTAGGTGACAGCTATGAGACCGGTGCCGGCGAGCAACGCGAGCACGGCCAGGATGATCAGGATGCGGGTGCGCCGACGGCGCCGCGCCGGTGGGGCGACCCGTGCTCCGGGTGCGCCGGCACCGCCGTCGTAGTTACCGGTAGAAGACACCCGCACCCGATACCCCCTGGCCGGCCCGCCGAATCTTGGCCGTCCGGGCACTTCTGGCCGGTGCCAGATGCCGGCGCCCGACCTAGTCTCGCTCCGGGAGGCCGCCGGCGTCCACGGCAGCAGCCGGGACGCCGGCCGGTGAATACTCGGCCAGCCCAGGGCCGGGCGCCGGTCGGCCGTGGCCTCACGCGGCGGAAACGGCAGCCTCCGGCGTCGCGTCGCGCTGTGCAGATGCCACCGGCGGCGCGGGCCGGGACGCGGCCGGCACCAGACTGACGGGTGCGCCGACGAGAGGACCGTCGTGGTCCGAGCGCCGGGCCGCGTCGGTGACCGACGAGCCTGACCCCTCCTCAGGTACGGCCTGGGCCATGCGCAGCGCGTGTTGCGCGTTGTTCCAGGCGGCACAGGGCCAGCTCTGGCCGGCGCAGACCAGGTTGCGGCAGCCGCCGTCTCCGTCGGGTTCGTGTGCGTCGGCCACCTCGAGGGCGAGCCTCCACAGCAGTGGGTCGGTCACTTCCTCCGGGCGGTCGAAGGTGCGGTCGGGCTGCTGCGGACTGGAAACGGACATGGGTGCTCCCCCCTCTTCAGGAGCCCCTTCTCTTTCCGGCCGACCGTCGGTGAAACATGTTGCGCGGCGTGATTCACATCCGGGAGCTGGGGAGAGCCTCAAGGTGGTCGGGGAGGCCCGGGCGCCGACCGCCACGCTCGTCGATCGCGCCAGTCGACCGTGCGACCTGGTGCGTGGCGTGGGGCTGGCCGGCGACCGGGCGGGTCGCCAGCGGAGAACGCACGGGGGTCGGCCCCCTCGTGGTGGCGGTCGCCGGTCGGGTCGGCGCCGGCGCGCTCGGTGGTGGCGGGCTGGGTGGGGCTGTCGTACCAGCGGGTGTCGGTGTGGTCGTGGGCCGCGCCGCAGGGCGACACAGGCCGTCGGGTGTTCGTTACCGATCTGGAACATGAGGTTCGCCTGATCGACGCATTTCACTGCGAGCGTCCCCGCTGGCGCGAACCATCGCGCCGTCGATCGGGTGCCTTCGGAGGCCAACAGTGCGTCGTCCCCGTCCCGTCCTGCTGCTGTCAGCAGGGGCTCTCCTCGTGGCCGCGGCCACGTTCGCCACCCCGCCCGCGGCTTCGGCTGCCGTGGCGGACGCCCCGCACTGCTCGACTGCCGGCACCTGGCGGCAGGGAGAGTTCAACATCTACTGGTTCGACGTGGAGCAGGGCGACTCTCAGCTCATCGTCGGCCCGACCGGCCGGACGATGCTCATCGACCTTGGTGAGACGGCGTTCAACTCCACCACCAACACCAACGCCACCAAGGTCGCCGCGCAGATCCGTGACATCTGCGGTGTCGCCTCGGGCCCGGTGCACCTGGACTACGTGATGGCCTCCCACCATCACCTCGACCACATCGGCTACCCGGCCAACCCGAACGACACCACCACGTACGGCAACGGGCTCTACCAGCTGCTCACCCCGGCCGCGAAGGGTGGCCTGGGCTTCACCGTCGGCGCCCTCTACGACCACGACGGCGGCGTCTGGACCGACAGCAACGCCGACGGCGACTGCGACCCGGGTACGTCGACCGCGCCGAGCAACGAGGCCGCGTACCACAACGCGGGGACCACCTCGACCACCGCCGTGCGCTGGATGTGCTGGCTGTACGGCCCCGCCAGCCAGGCGGACCGGGCCAACATCACCGGCAAGGTCCAGCGGATCACCAACACCGCGGCGTGGCCGTCGTTCGACCTCGGCACCGGCGTCACGTCGGCGGTTGTCGAGGCCAACGGCAAGGACATCAAGCAGTCCGACGGCGTGACCCCGGTCAGCGGCAACCACACCGCCGACGCCACACCGCCCAGCGAGAACGACTACTCCATCGGGGTGCGGACCGCGTTCGGCCCGTTCGTCTACGCCACCGCCGGTGACAGCGACGGCGAGTACACCACCAGTGCCAACGGCTACACCTACAACAACATCGAGGCGCTGCTCGCCACGAAGATGGGCGCGGTCAACGCGCTGCGCGCCAACCACCACGGCTCGGGCCACTCGTCGTCCGACAGCTACCTCAAGGCGACCACCCCGCAGGTCGGGTTCATCTCCTGTGGCAGCAACTCCTACGGGCACCCGGGCAACCGGGCCCTCGATGCCTTCCGCGCGGTCGGCGCGGACATCTACCTCGCCAACGACCCGTGCGACACCGTCGACACCAGCGGTGCGGCGATCAACTACTCCGGCACCCTCAACAACAACGGCACCGTGCACCTGGCCACCACGGGCGGCGGCGCCGGGTTCACCGTCGACTACGACGCGGGCACCCGTACGTACACCACGCGGACCGGCGGCGGCACCGGCGGTACGACCGGCGACCCGACCCGGGTGAAGGTCAACGAGTTCCTGATGGCGCCCTCGGGTACCGGCACCGAGTGGGTCGAGCTGTACAACCCGACCACCTCGACCGTCGACGTCGGCGGCCTGTACATCGACGACCTCGCCGCCGGTGGGGGAGCGCCCCGGCAGATCCCGGCCGGCACGACCATCCCGGCCGGTGGACGCTGGGTGACGAACATCCCCAGTGGATTCCTCAACAACACGGGCTCCGACTCGGTGCGGTACCTGAAGATCGCCAGCGGCGTGGAGACGGTGTACGACACCTACACCTACTCGCTCGGCTCCACCCAGTACGACAAGGTCTTCCACCGCACCGGCGACGGCGGAACGTGGTGCGCCACCATCTCCGCCAACGTCACCAAGGGCACCGCCAACCCGAGCACCTGCCCGTGACACCGCGGATGAGGGCGGCGCTAGCCGGCGTACTGCTGTTGGTGGCCGCCGGATTTACCGCCGCGGTGACGACCCGTTCGTCGGTCTCCGCCGGGCCGCACAGCCCGGCCTCGGCGAAGGCCGGGGACGGCCGGCTGGTGCTGGTCAGCGGCCGCGACGACCACGGCCTGCCCGCCAGCGAGCGGGTGACGCTGCGGGGCCGGCCGGCCGCCGACGCGAGGGCCGCCGGCGAGGTGCCGGACGGCACTCTCGCGCGGGTGCTCGCGGTCCGCGGCACCTGGCTGCAGGTACGCACCGCCGAGGGAGCGAACGTGCAGGGTTGGGTCGACGACTTCTACCTGCGTGGTGTCGTGCACCTGGTCGGATCGGCGCCGACCTGCCAGGTGCCGTTCGGCGGCGAGGTGCTGCCCGACGGCGAGCAGGCGGTGGTCCTCGACCTGCGGGGGACCCAGGCGTGGGTGCGGGTCTCCCGCACCGGCGCGACAGGCCTGGTGGCCCGCTCCGCGGTACGCGAGATCGTGCCCGAGCGCTGCGGTCAGCCCGAGTCCCCCGAGGCGGCGGACGGCCACCACCATCACGACGGCTGAACCAGCCCGGACGGCTGGCCCGGCCCAACACACGGCGGCGCTGCCTCGTCCGGTGGGCTCCGCTTCGCAACGGTTCATGCTGTCCTGCGGCCAACTGCTGGCACTGAACCCCGGTCCGCCGGAGCGTACGTCTCCTGTGGCAGCCGGTACGCCAGGTCGACAGCTGTTTCGACGGCCTCTTCCTCCGACAGCCGGTGCTCCACCACGAGGCGGGCCAGGTAGCCGGCGTCGATGCGGCGCGCCAGGTCGTGCCGTGCGGGGATTGACAGGAACGCCCGGGTGTCGTCGACGAAGCCGGAGGTGTTGTAGAAGCCCGCTGTCTCGGTCACCAACTCGCGGAAACGTCGCATGCCGTCCGGGCTGTCGAGGAACCACCACGGCGCGCCGAGCCGTACCGAGGGGTAGACACCGGCGAGCGGAGCGAGCTCGCGGGAGTAGACGGACTCGTCGACGGTGAAGAGCACGAGCCGGAAGTTCGGGTCCCGACCGAAGGCGTTGAGCATCGGCCGCAGAGCCCGGGTGAATTCGGCCGCCACCGGGATGTCGAACCCCCGGTCGGAGCCGAAGGCGGCGTGGACCGTCGGGTCGTGGTCGCGTAGCACCCCGGGGTGGATCTGCATGACCAGGCCGTCCTCACGGGACATGCGAGCCATCTCGAAGAGCATGTGGCCGGCGAAGGCGGCGGCCGCCGTGTCGCTCACGCTGCCGTCGGACGCTTCGGCGTAGATCCGCCTGGCCTCGGCTGCCGGCAACGGCTCGGCGGCGGCGGTGAGGTGCCCGTGATCGGTGGCGCGCGCCCCGGCCAGGGCGAAGGTCTCCCGTCGGGCGCGCAGAGCCTCGATGAACCCGTCGTAATTCCCGGTGTCGACTCCCGAGAGTTCCTGCAGCCGTCGCACCTGCGGGCCCCAGCCGGCGTGTCCGACGTGCGTCAACGCGTCGGGCCGGAAGGTGGGCACCACCCGTGCGCCAAGCCCTGCCGCGCTCAGTCTGGCGTGGTCCTCGAGCGTCGAGGTGGCGGAATCGGTGGTGGAGATCAGTTCGATGTTGAAGGCGTCGAGCAGCGCTCGCGGCCGGAAGCCCGGCTCGGCGAGCCGGGCGTCGATGAGGTCGTAGAGCGCATCGGCGGTGTCGGGTCCGGGCGCCATGTCGATCTTGAGGATCTCGGCGAGTTCATGTTCCAGCCAGTAGCGACTGGGGGTGCCGCGAAAGAGGTGCCAGTGCGTGCAGAAGCGCCGCCAGATCTGCCGGGGATCGGTCTCGACCTGGGCCCCGTCCACCCGAGGCACGCCGAGCTGTTCGAGCGGTACTCCCTGCGAGACGAGCATCCGGGTGACGTAGTGATCGGGCACCACGAGCAGCTGGGCCGGGTCGGAGAAGCGCTGGTCGTCGGCGAACACGGCCGCGTCCACGTGCCCGTGCATGCACAGCAGCGGCAGGTCACGGGTGGCCTGGTAGATCCGGCGGGCGACGGGTCGGACGTCCTGCCCTGCCGGCAGGGCTCGGTCGGGATGCAGACGCAGCTGGGCCACACAACTCTCCTTTGGCGCCTTGTCGAAACGGGTTCTGCAAAGGATTGCACCCGGCCTCTCCCGCTACAAGGGAGAGCCCGTTCAGACTTCGGAAACATGCATGCAACGGAGTATTGACACGTAGATGCAAACGGTTTCAGACTGCGGAGGTGTCGTTACCGGGCCGAGGAGGTGGAGCCGTGCGAGCAACGATCCGGGAGGTGGCTCGCGAGGCAGGCGTCTCGCCGTCCACCGTGTCCCGGGCGCTGTCGATGCCCGAGATGGTCAACCCGGCGACCCGTGAACGGGTACTTCGCGTGGCCCAGCGACTGGGCTATGCGCCCAACCGCGCGGCCCGCGGTCTGATCACCGGCCGCACCGGAAACCTCGGCCTGATCGTGCCGGACCTGGCGAATCCCTTCTTCCCCAGCGTGGTGAAGGGGGTGCAGGCCAAGGCGCGGGAGGCGGACTACGCCGTCTTCCTCGCCGACACCGATGAGGACCCGGCAGCCGAGATCGGGCTCATCCGCGTCCTCGCCAAGCAGGTGGACGGGCTCATCCTCTGCTCTCCGCGAGGGCACGAGGACGAGATCCGCGAACTGTCCGAGAGCATGACCCTCGTCATGGTCAACCGCCGCTTCGGCAGCATTCCGTCCGTCGTCTTCGACAACGTGGATGGCATGCGGCAGGCGGTCGCCCATCTCCAGGCTCTCGGCCACCAGCGGGCCGCCTGGGTAGGCGGTCCGCGTACCTCCTGGTCGACCCGCGACCGCCTGCGCGGCCTGCGTGCCGCGACCGCCGCAGTCGGCATGGAGCTGGTCGTGGCCGGTCACTTCCCGCCCCAATTCGAGGGCGGGGTCGCCGCGGCGGACCTCATCATCGCCTCCGGCGTCACGGCGGTCATCGCCTACAACGACCTGATGGCACTCGGCCTGCTCGGCCGGCTACGCGACCGTGGCGTGAGCGTGCCGCAGGACATGAGCGTGATCGGCATCGACGACATCCAGATGTCGTCGATGTCCTCCCCGGCGCTCACCACGGTCTCACTCGGCAAGGAACAGGCCGGGCGCGCCGCCGTGGACCTTCTGATCTCACTGCTGCAGCAGCCGGAGGGCGTACGCAGCGCCCGTCGGGAGCTGCCGACGCAACTGCTCGTGCGTGCCTCGACCGGAGTCGCGCGGACCAACTGACAATCCTGGCCGGAACGCGGCCGCACCCCGACGTGCGGGGTGATCGAGGAAGGGAATGTTTCATGGGCATTACCCGGCGGAGCGCCTTGATAGCCGCAGCATCGTCCGTCCTCACCGTCACCGCCGCCTGCGGCGCGCCGACCAGTTCCGGCGCCGGCGGCGACAGCAACGGCGAGGTGCCTCAGAAGCCGAAGAAGGCGGTGACGCTCAACGTCCTCGACGTCGCGGGCAACCTTCAGCTGACGCAGGGGATGATCGACGAGTTCGTCAAGAACAATCCGGACGTCATTTCCCGGGTGACGTACTCCAAGTCTCCCGCGCCGGAACTTGCCGGCAAGATCAAGGCGCAGCAGAACGCGGGGCGCGTGGACATCGGCCTGGTGCTCACCGGTGTGGACGGGCTGGCTGCCGGCATCGACCAGGGCCTGTGGATGGATGTCCTGCCCACGTTCGAGGATCGCCTGCCCGGCATGAAGGACTACCTTGAGCCGGCCGCCGCCATGCAGAAGCTGGCCGGCAACGCGGGTGTGACCGTCACCTACTACCCGTCCGGGCCGCTGCTGGAGTACCTGCCGGCGAAGGTCCCGAACCCGCCGACCACCGCGGACCAGCTCCTGGCCTACGCCAAGGCGCACCCGGGCAAGGTTCAGTACGCCCGTCCGTCGAACTCCGGACCCGGGCGGACGTTCCTGATGGGGCTGCCTTACATCCTCGGTGACAAGGATCCGAAGGACCCGGTGAACGGGTGGGACAAGACCTGGGCCTACCTGAAGGAGCTCAACCAGTACGTCTCCTACTACCCGAGCGGTACGACGGAGACGATGAAGAACCTGGCCAACGGATCCGTCCAGGTGATCGCCTCGACGACCGGCTGGGACATCAATCCCCGGGTCCTCGCGACGGTGCCCAAGGATGCCAAGGTCAGCTCGATGCAGGGGTTCCACTGGGTGACCGACGCGCACTACGCGGTCATCCCGAAGGGCGCCTCGACCGACACGCAGGCGGCCGTCCTGGCCCTGTTGCAGTTCATGCTCACGCCGCAGCAGCAGGCGAAGGCGTTCGACGACGGCTACTTCTACCCGGGGCCGGCCGTCAAGGGCGTCGAGTTGTCGATGGCGCCGCAGAAGAGCCAGGACGCCATCAAGAACTTCGGCCGGCCGGAGTACGACGCGCTGATCGCGAACAACCCGACCGAGGTTCCGCTGGACCCGAAGGCGCTGGTGGCGGCGTTCGACCGTTGGGACCGCGAGATCGGCAGCGGGAAGGTCAAGCAGGGATGAGGGTGACCGCGCCTGATTTCTCGCAGCTGCGGCTGGACGGCGTCTCGCGCCGTTTCGGCAGCCAGGACGCACTGACCGGCCTGGACCTGACCATTCAGGCGGGCGAGTTCATCGCGCTGCTCGGTCCCTCGGGCTGCGGCAAGTCCACCGCGCTGAACTGCCTGGCCGGACTGCTGCCGCTGACCGCCGGCAGCATCTGGCAGGACGAGCGGCGGGTCGACACCCTGCCACCGGAACGCCGCGGCTTCGGGATGGTCTTCCAGAACTACGCGCTGTTTCCGCACATGTCCGTACGCGCCAACGTCGCGTTCGGACTGCGGATGCGCCGGCTGCCCAGGGACGAGATCCGCCGCCGCACCACGGAGGCGATCCGGCTCGTACACCTGGAGGAGCACGCAGACAAGCTGCCGGGGCAACTCTCCGGTGGACAGCAGCAACGGGTGGCCATCGCGCGGGCCGTGGTCCTCGAGCCGTCGCTGGTGCTCATGGACGAGCCGCTGAGCAACCTCGACGCCAAACTACGGCTGGAGATGCGCACGGAAATCCGGCGGTTGCACCAGTCGCTGGGGCTCACGACGGTCTACGTCACCCACGACCAGGAGGAGGCGCTGTCGCTGGCCGACCGCCTCGTCGTGCTGCGCGCCGGCCGTGTCCAGCAGATCGGCTCGCCGCAGACGTTGCACACCCGGCCGGCCAACTGGCACGTCGCCGACTTCATGGGCTACCGCAACCTGTGGCCGATGCGGGCGCAGTCCGCGCAGGGCGCACTCGTCGAGGTGGAGGCCGATGGGTTCCGCCTGGTGGGCGACCCGGTGGGCGACATCGCACCAGGCGAGGCCGTGATGGCCGGGGTGCGGCCGGAGGACGTGCGGGTCGACGATCCGGGTGAGGCGGCGACGAACACGATGCCCGCGGAGATCGAGGTGGTCGAGTATCAGGGCCGGGAACTGGCGGCGGAGGCCCGTACCGCCGCCGGCATCCGGGTCCACCTGCGCACCGACAGGCGGGTCGCACCCGGTGACATGGTCGCGCTGATTATCGACCCGCAGCGGCTGCTGATCTTTCCCAACGACTCCGACGAGCAGCCGAGCGGCCCGTTGGTTGATGAGGTGGGCACCAGGCTCGAGGAACCGGGGCTGGTCGGATGAGTGTCACGACACCGCCGGCCGCCACGACCCGCCCATCGCAGTCGCCTCGGGTCCACTGGCGGCACCGCCTCGCCGAACGCGGCGTCGACGGCCAGTTGTGGCTGCTCGCGCCGGCGGTGCTCTTCGTGGTGCTGCTCTTTCTGTATCCGTTCTTCTACGGGCTCGGCCTGTCGTTCCAGCCCACCGAGGGCGGTCCGTTCAGCGACTACGCGCGCTTCTTCGGTGACGCCTACCAGCGGGGGACGATCTGGACCACCCTCGGGCTGGCACTGCCCGCGGCGCTGCTCAACGTGCTGGCGTCGGTGCCCATCGCGTACCGGATGCGGGGGCGGTTCCGCGGCAAGCGGCTGGTCACGATCCTGCTGGTCGTACCCATCACCCTCGGCACCGTGCTGACCGCCCAGGGCCTGCTCAACTTCCTCGGCCCGACCGGCTGGTTCAACCGGGTACTGCTGGCGCTGCACCTCACCGACGAGCCGGTCCGCCTCGTCCACAACTACTGGGGCGTCTTCTTCTCCCTGATCATCACGGGTTTCCCGTTCGCCTTCCTGCTCGTGCTGTCCTACCTGTCGGGCATCGACCCGACACTGGAGCGGGCCGCGGCGACCCTCGGCGCCGGCTGGTGGCAGCGGTTCCGGGCGGTCACCCTGCCCCTGCTGATGCCAGGACTGGCCACGACGTTCTGCCTGACCTTCGTCCTCGCCTTCAGCGTGTTCCCCTCGGCGGTCCTGGTCGGCAACCCCGCCGGCGAGACCCGGGTCATCTCCATCGCCGCCTACCAGGCGGCGTACGAGCAGTACGACTACCCGTACGCCTCGGCGATCGCCATGGTGATGGGCTTCATCGAGCTGGTCATCATCTCGGTGGTGCTGCTCGCAAGGACCCGCCTCTACACCGGATCCTCTGGAGGTAAGGGCTGATGGCTACCGTCACCGGTATCCCCGGCACCGGCGTACCGGGCGTCGGACCGGCCCGGCCACGTCGGCGACTGGTCGCCCGTCCGGCCGCCTGGCTGATCTGGGGCGCGGTCATCTTCTTCTTCCTCAACCTCCTGGGCATCGTCGGATCCGTTCTGGTCAGCTCGTTCGGCCGACAGTGGTTCGATACCTGGCTCCCGGAGGGCTTCACCGCGACGTGGTACAGCGACGCGTGGAACCAGTTCACCCTGGGCCAGGTCATCCTGGTGACCCTGGAGGTGTCGCTGCTCGTCGTCGGGCTCTCGCTGCTGATCGGCGTCCCCGCGGCCTACGTGCTCGCCCGCCGCAGCTTTCCGGGCAAGCGGGCCGCCTACGTGGTGTTCCTGCTGCCGATCCTGATGCCACCGATCACCTACGGCATTCCCCTCGCGACGGTGCTGTACAAGTTCGGACTCGCCGGTCACCTGTCCGGCGTCGTCCTGGCGAACCTGGTGCCGTCGGTGCCGTTCGTCATCCTCACGATGACGCCGTTCATCGAGCAGATCGACCCGCGGATCGAGAGCGCGGCCCGGATGTGCGGGGCGGGGTTGCGGTCGGTGTTCCTGCGGGTGCTGGCTCCGCTGCTGCTGCCCGGGATGCTGGCCTCCGCCATCCTCGTCCTCGTCCGCACCGTCGGCATGTTCGAGCTGACCTTCCTCACCGCCGGTCCCGACTCGCAGACACTGGTCGTCGCCCTCTACTACTCGATGTCGGCCGCGGGCATCCGGGCGCAGCAGTCGGTTGACGCGATGGCCGTGATCTACACGTCGATGATGCTCGTGCTGCTCGTCATCGCCCTGCGCTACGTCAACCCGACCCAGCTCGTCGCGCGAGTGAAAGAGGAGCCGGAGCCATGACCTGGGCGCGTTCCGTGCTGCGCGGGCAGCGCGTCCTGCCGGTGCTGCGGCTGCCGTCGGCGAGAGAGGCGGCGGCGGCCGCGGCGGCGATGTTCGCGCAGGGGCTACGATTGGTCGAGCTGACCGCCACCACACCGGACTGGGCGCTGGCGTTGCGGGACGCCCGCCGCGAGGCGCCCGAGGGCGCGTTGCTGGGGCTGGGCACCGTCACGAACGACACGATCGCGCGGCAGGCGGTCCAGGCGGGAGCGCAGTTCCTGGTCAGCCCGTGGCCGGCGCCCGACGTGCGGGAGGTCGCGCAGAGCAGCGGGCTGCCCTTCCTGGAAGGAGCGTTCACACCGGGCGAGGTGGCGGCCGCTGCGGGTCGCGGACCGGTGAAGGTGTTCCCGGCCCACGTGGGTGGCCCCGCCTACCTGGTCAGCCTGCTGCAGCTGATGCCCGGCGCCGACCTCGTACCCACCGGCGGGATCGCCCTGGCCGCGGTGCCGGACTGGCTGCGCGCCGGTGCCTGCGCCGTGGGCGTGGGCAGCGACCTGCTGCGGCCAGGCGCGGCGGACCGGCTGGCCGAGCTGCTCGCCACGGTCGACGACCTGCAGGAGGAAGAGTGAAGATCGCTGACGCCCGGGTGATCGTCACCTGCCCCGGACGCAACTTCGTCACCTTGAAGATCGTCACCGACGAGGGTGTCACCGGAGTCGGCGACGCGACCCTCAACGGCCGCGAGCTGGCCGTGGCGTCGTATCTCCGCGACCACGTCGTACCGCTGCTGATCGGCCGCGACCCGGCCCGCATCGAGGACACCTGGCAGTACCTGTACCAGGGGGCGTACTGGCGGCGCGGGCCGGTCACGATGAGCGCGATCGCCGCGGTCGACACCGCGCTGTGGGACATCAAGGGCAAGGTGGCGGGCCTGCCGGTCTACCAGATGCTCGGCGGCCGGTCACGCGAGGGCGTGACGGTGTACGGCCACGCCAACGGTGAGACGCCAGACGAGGTGCTGACCGAGGTGGCACGGTACGTCGACCTCGGCTACCGCGCGGTGCGGGTGCAGTGTGGCGTACCGGGCCTGGCCAAGACCTACGGCGTCAGCGGCGACAGGATGTTCTACGAGCCAGCCGACGCCGCGCTGCCCAGCGAGGCCACCTGGTCGACCGAGCGATACCTGGCGCACGTGCCCACCGTGCTCGCCCGGGTCCGCGACGAGTTCGGGCCCCACCTGCGGCTGCTGCACGACGTGCACCACCGGCTGACACCCATCGAGGCCGCACGGCTCGGGCGCAGCCTGGAACCGTACGCGCTGACCTGGATGGAGGACCCCGTCCCGGCGGAGCTGCAGGAGGGCTTCCGGCTCATCCGTCAGCACACCACGACACCGTTGGCGGTGGGGGAGGTGTTCAGCACCATCTGGGACGCGAGCCAGCTCATCCGGGAGCAGCTGATCGACTACATCCGGACGACCGTCGTGCACGCCGGTGGCATCACCCACCTGCGTCGCATCTTCGACCTCGCTGCCCTGCACCACGTGCGCAGCGGCTCGCACGGGGCCACCGATCTGTCCCCCGTGTGCATGGCCGCCGCCCTGCAGCTCGACATCGCGATCCCGAACTTCGGGCTGCAGGAGTACATGCGGCACACGGACCAGACCGACGAGGTCTTCCCGCACGACTACCACTTCGAGGGCGGCTACCTGCACCCTTCGGAGGTGCCCGGCCTCGGCGTGGACATCGACGAGGAGGCCGCCGCCCGGTACCCCTACTCGCCCGCGTACCTGCCGGTCAACCGGCTGGAGGACGGCACGGTGCATCCATGGTGACGGTCCGGCCCGGCCAGGCCCCGGACGTGCTGGTCCTCGGTGAGGTCCTCGTCGAGCTGACCGCGCTCGAGCCGCTGCGCGACGGGACGCAGCTGCGGCTGGGCTTCTCCGGCGACGCCCTCAACGCCGCTGCCGCGGCGGCCGCCGCCGGCGCCCACACCTGCCTGCTGGCACGGGTTCCCGACGACGAGCTGGGCGACGAACTGGTGGGCCGGGTGGCGCGCTCGGGGTGGACACGTCGCTGCTGCTGCGCGGCGCGGGCCAGCACGGGCTGTATCTGCAGCACGCCGATCCGGAGGGTCAGCGGGAGTTCGTCTACGTCCGACGCGGCAGTGCAGGGTCCTGCCTGACCGACAGCGACGTGCCCGAGGCCGTCGCCGCTGCGGCCGGCGTGGTCGTCGCCAGCGGCGTGGCCTGCGCCATCTCGGCGTCGGCCCTGTCGGCCGTCCGCGCTGCCGCGCGAGCCGCCCGCTGCTTCATCTACGACCCGAACTGGCGGTGCGCTCGTCGAACGGCCCGGGGAAGGACGCGATCGGGC
>JAEVHO010000025.1 GCA_016802835.1 Micromonospora sp. ATA32
CGGCAGACCCAGGAACCTCCCTCCAGTTCCTCCCCGCTGCGCGGGGGATACAACGAAGCGCCTCACGGCGCACACCGGACGTGCGAGTTTCCCCGCATCCGGCTCTCCAGTGATCTATGCCGTGAGTGTGGTGGGTTGGCCTGCGTGGATGTGGTCGTGGCAGGTGTCGCAGACGACAAGGGCTTTGCGTTTGCGTCGGGCCATGACGGCTGCCCATGCAGGCTGGGTGGGTCCGGGCGGGCCGAGTTCGGCGAGGGTGCGGACGTGGTGCACGTTCATGTGTCCGGTCTGCTCGCAGAGCTCGCACCGCCGTTTCAGCAGGCGGGTGATCAACTCTTTTCGAGGGTGATGCAACCCGTCCGGTTGGCGGTCGTCGATGACCGCTGTTTTCTGCCGCTGTAGAGGGATGCCGCCGAACCTGGCGACCAGTGGTTTCCTGCCTTCGCGGTGCAGGGTCGCCTCGAAGCAGACCCGTGGCCCGCTCGGCGTGATGATTTTGGCCTGGTGTTTGCGGGCCATCCTCGTCGGCGTCGAGTGGTGCTTGGAGGCCAGGGTCCGTAACAGCGAGGACAGCATGACCCACCGCAGCCGGTGAAGTCGTTGGACGTCTCCGGCGAGCAGGTAGTACTGGACGATGCCCCGATACTCAGCCCCGTAGGTCGCGACGATGGTGTAGTCGTCACGGTTCATGATCGGGGTGCGGCGCGCGGGTTGGCCGCGCTGGAGGTATCGGGCGCACTTGGCCTGGATCACCGACCGGGGCACCCGCAAAGCCACCTGACCATTGACGTTGCGTCGGCCACGGGTCAGCTTGCGGTCATTGTGTTGGACGGTGACGTCGTAGCCGAGGAATCTCGCCGCGCCGGTGCGGGCGTGGGTGATCAGCGTCTTGGCGTGGTTCAGTTCCAGCTTGAGGTCATCACGCAGGAACTGGGTCAGCCGCTGTTTGATCTCCTCGGCTTCGGCCTTGGGCCCGGCGAACCCGAGCAGGTGGTCGTCGGCATAGCGGATGTATCGCAGCCGGCGGTAGCCCGGGTCGTTCGGGTCCGAGCTGGGCAGAGCCAGCATCGCTTTGCGCAGCGTCCTGGCTTGGGCGCGGTCGCCGCGTCTGCGGGCCTTGGCCAGCTCGTTGGCCACCTGAAGGTAGGCCGGGTTCCGGGCCCGTCGTCTCCCTCGGGTGTAGTGCGGAATCAAAACCGTCTCGATGAAGCGGTCCAGCCGGTGCAGGTAGATGTTGGACAAGATCGGGGAAGCGACCCCGCCCTGCGGCGCGCCGCTGAGCGTGGCGTTCCAGGTCCAGTCCTCCAGGTATCCGGCTTGCAGCATGTTGCGCAGCAGCCGCAGGAAGCGGTTGTCGTGGATCTTCTCCGCCAGCGTGTCGAGCATGACCTGGTGGTCCAGGGACCCGAAGCAGTCGGAGATGTCACCCTCGATGAACCATGCCTCCCGGACCAGGTGTTCGCCACCTCGCGCAGCGCGGTGTGGCAGCCCCGGCCGGGACGGAATCCGTGGGAACGGTCGGAGAACGACGGTTCGTAGTATGACTCCAACAGCAGCCGCACCACCTCGCCTACCAGCTTGTCCGACCAGGTCGGCAAGCCGAGCGGGCGCATTTTGCCGTTCTTCTTCGGGATGTATACCCGCTTGGCTGGGCTGAACCGGTAACGCTCGTGGCGCATCGCATCGATGATGCGTCCGATCTTGTCCAGCGACATGCCGTCCACGGTTTCCTGCGTGACCCCCGGAGTCATCGCGCCGTGGTTGGCGTAAATGCGTCCGTAGGCCAGCAGATACAACTGCGGGTTGAACAACTGTCGATACAGTTCTGTCAGCGGCAGACCCTTCCTGCCGCGCTCACGGAGGACACCCAGTACCGTTTCGGCGTTCTGCATTTCGCATACCTCCCGATCTTTGGCATCCGATCACCTGGTCCCCTTCGCCCATGCGGACGGCTTTCCCGTCCCCCCTGGCAGGGCGTGACTCCTGCGACTACTACGGGACCTGCGTCGCCATAGGACTCGCGTCCCGTAGGCGATCCCACGTTCGTCCTTGTCGTACGTCCGAGCGTGACGTAGGCGGCCCACTCATCTCCTTGAATGCCCTCGCTGGGCATCGCTTCGCGTTCCGAAGGTTGCCGCGGCTATGCTTCATCACCGCAGCAGAACGCGGCACCGGTTTCAGACGCCTTTCCGGTGGATGGGAAGTTACATCGACTGGAGATTGGGCTTCAGGCAATCCAGCTTTCGCCATATCACGCGGGTCTCCCAGCGCACCGCCCCTAACGCCTGGGCCCGGCCACTGGTTTCCTGGCATGCTCTTGTCCCCGTTCACCTTTCGGCTTCGGGTAAGCCATTCAGACCCAGAAACCTCCCTTCGAGTTCCTCCCAACTGCGTTGGGGATACGACAAGGCGCCTCGTGGCGCACAACGATTCCTCGATCTTCCAGCGCCGGCCGGCGACCGTGACGAGCGTGTGCAACGCGGCGGGTTCGGGTGACCAGCAGCGGTAGAAGGCCAGCTTGCCGGTCCTGCGGTTGCGGCGGATCAGCAGCCAGTGGTGCCCGTCGTGGGCGTCGGCGGCGTGTGGCAGGGCGGTGAAGGACCAGTCGTAGTAGCGGTAGCCTTTCGCGCCTCGACCGGCGGACACGCGCTGCCAGGCGGTGGTGGGAAGACCCGCGGCCAGCACATCGACGCGGTGGGTGCCGATGCCGGTGGTCACCTGATGCGAGCAGGCCACGGCCAGGACGTAGCCCAGTCGCAGCTGACGGAGCCGGGCGGCCAGGCGCGGATCATTGCCGTAGGCCTCGTCGCCGGCCGCCCACCGGCACGGCAGCCCGGCAGCGACCGCGGCCTCGATCATGCGGGACGCCAGTTGCGGCTTGGTCGCGAACCGCACGGTATCCGGGATGCCGGCCTCGCTGCGCCGCTCAGGGTCGTCGCACCAGGACTTCGGCAGGTAGAGAGCCGTGTCGAGCATCGCGTGAGCAGCCTCGGTGGCGTAGACGAGATGCACGGCGAGCTGACAGTTCTCGATCTTGCCGGCCGTGCCCGAGTACTGCCGTTGAACACCGACGGTGTGCCGTCCCTTCTTCAGATCACCCGTCTCATCGAGGACCAGCACGGCTTCGGCATCGCCGAGCTGCCGGGCGACGAACGCGCGGACGTCGACACGGACCGCGGTGTCGTCCCACTTCACCCGGGTCAGTAGGTCCTGCATCCCGTCCGGGCCGGCGTCTCCGGCGTGCTCCGCGATGGTCCAGCAGTTCTTCGTCGGCAAGGGCGCCAGCAAGCCCCGGACGAAGTCACGCACCCGACGGCGAGGCTCCGGCCTGCGGAAACGATGCCCGACCGTCAACATCAGGTCGTCGAACAACACCCGCCACCGTTGGGCGTCTACCCTGTATCCGGCAGCCACCGCTGCGTCATGGTCAGTCCACACAACCGTCCATGATCGACGGTGGCTGCCCTCGTTCCCCCATCGCACCGAACCGCAGCTCAACCGAGGTCAACATCCCCGGCTGGAGTACTAGGGGCAACGCCGTTCAGTTAGGGCGGCGGTTGGCGTGTCAAGGGTCGGGGCTGATGACGTCGATGCTGGTGGTGGCTTTGTAGCTGTGTCGGTCGATGTTCGGGCCGCGGGCTTGGTATTTGGAGTTCGAGCGTTTGATCATGCGGGTTTTGGTGCGTAGGCGGCGCTCGGGCAGCAGGTTGGCCAGGACCTGAGCGCCGATGACGCCGACCAGGTCGATGACGGTCTCGGCGATGACGCCGGCGGCGTGCACGATCTGGTCACGGGCGGTGTTCAGGGCGGTGGTGAAGCTGGCCCGGTCGGGGTCGAGGCCGGGCTGGCTGTCGGTGGCGTCGGCCATGGCGGTGCGTAAGAGCTGGTAGACGATGAGCAGGGCGTGGATTTCCTGGTCGATGCGTCGGGGGTGCGGGCGCGTAACACGCGTCCGGCGAGGATCGAGGATTTCAGTTCGAGGTAGGCGGTCTCGATTTCCCAGCGTTCGTGGTAGATCTGGATCAACGCGGCGGCGGGATGAGTGTGGGGGTCGAGCAGGGTGGTGATCAGCCGGTAGTCGCCGGTGTGGGTGCCCGCGGTGGTGGTGATACTGATCCGGGCTTCGACGACCCGGACCGTGAGGGCGCCGATCTTGGACAGCCAGGATCCGTCGGGCAGGCGGGCGATCATCGCCAGGCGGCGGTTGGCCTTGCTGCGGATCAGGAGATGCGCGCCGGTCGCGGCGATGGTGGCCAGCAGGTCGGCGGCGGCGTAGTTGCGGTCGGCCAGCAGCAGCATTCCTGGTTGCAGGCTACGGGTCAGCGTCCGAGCCTGGTCGAGTTCACCGACGCTGACCGGGTCGAACACGGCATCGATCACCGACCGGGTGCCGCAGGTCAGTAAGGCGCTCAACCGCAGCTGGGGGTACCCGGAACTACCGTTGGCGCAGCGATGCTTGGTGTATCGGCCGGTGTTCGCCGGCGAGTCCGCGACGACCAGGGTGGTGCCGTCGATCACGGTCAGCAGCAGACCTTGCCAGCGCACCTGCGTGGCGCTCGTAGCGGCAGGGCCGCGTAGCAGGTCGAACAACGCCCGCACCGGTCGCGGGCCGAGGCGTTGCCGGGCCTGACGGAACGCGCTGCCGCTGGGTGAGGCGATCGGCAGGCCGCGCAGGCCGCTGGTGAGTTTCGACCACACCTGCGGGTATCCGAGTTCGGCGAACAGGCATCCCGCGAGCAGCAGATACACCACGACCCGCGCCGGCAACAGCCGGACCCGCCACTGCGTACGCCCGGTCGCAGCCAAAACATCATCGACCATCTCGAACGGCACCAGACGGGTCAGCTCGCCCAGATGACCCGGCGCGAACACCCCTGCGGCTACCGTCACCGACCGGGATATGGCAATCTGATCAGCCAGCGGAGCTCCAGGTGTCAGGGCGTCTTAGAGTGACCACCCTCTATACCGGAGCTCCGCTGCTTTACGTCCCAGACACGCCTTGACACGCCGACCGCCGCCCTAACTGAACGGCGTTGGTACTAGGGGGCATCTTAGGGTGGCGTAGGAGGCGGGAGCACAGGTCGCGGCGTAGGCAGAGGCCCAGCAGTGGCTCAACCACAACATCAGGCGGCGGCGCCTGGCTCACCCGACCCCATCGTGCTGCCCCGCGGCGGTTGGGAGTGAGGGTGGTTGCGCATGGCCGTTGACTCGATGTAGGAGACGACCATCGCAGGATCCGTCTGATGTTATCGGCGATTGGGGTTGGATCCGACTAGTTGGTACCGTGTTGGTCGGGTTGGACGATGACGAGTCGGGCTTTGGCGAGCAGTCCAGGCCCATGTAGCGGCAGCCCTTCGGTCCACTCGTCGGCCTGCTCAGCCAGGACCGCGGATGAGGCGGACGATCGTCGCCCGGTTCGGGAAGGTTCCCTGAGCCGGCAGGGCGGCGAGCCAAAGAAGGGCCGCGGGGTACGGGCGATGCGAGCGCGGGGGCGTCCGCTATCGGCACATCCGCTTGCGTCGTTGATCGGATCCCGCCCCACCGATAGCACCCGAGGCGGACGCGCCCGTCCGGAGGTCGCCAGCCGGCGGGGCCCGCTTGCGGGCCGCGTTGGTCCTTCTAGACCACAATTCCGCAAGGTGAGCGGCACATCTCTTCGGCTGGCTAAGCCACCTCGCGGGCAGGGGCGGCGGTGTCTCGGACGGAGTTGAGAATCGTGATCAGGCGGTCGACGTCGGCGGACGGGAAGATCGAGTCCGGTCCTTGCGGGGCGATGTCGCTGAATGGGGATTCGTAGAGCCGTTCGGGCTCCATAGCGCCGTTCTGGGTCAGGTGGGTCATGATGAGGTTGATGAAGTTGATTTGGTTCGCGGTGAGGGTGCGGCCGGTCAGGAACTCGCCGAACGCCTCGCTGGCGGCCTCCCTGTCGAGTCCGACCAGCGAGCGGATGAACAGCCCGAGCCCGTGGGCCGAGCGGCGGGCCTGGTCGATGTCCTCGATGCCGCCGCCGCTGGCCGCCAGCATCCGTTCCAGCTCGTCCAAGTCGGTGGGCGAAAGCTGCTTGTTGCGGCGCAGCTTCTGCAACGCCAGGTGGTCCTCGTGGGCGCGCAGGTACACCCGGGCCTTGGCGCGGAACCGCTCGAAGTCCGTGCCGATCTTGATGTCGTTCAACGCGACGACCGAGATCTCGCCCAGCTCGTCGGTGAATTCGGTGTAGACGATGGCCCGCTTGGACCTCTCGATCAGCTTGACCAGCCCGCGGAGGCGGCGGCGCATCAGCTCCAGCATCGGCAGGGTGACGTCCTGCCACCACTCGTCGCCGGCCACCTCGTCGAGGAGCTGCTCCTGCTCGCGGACCGCCGGGATGCTGGTTTGCTCCAGCAGCGTGGAGGCGATGTCCTGCACCTGCCGGCGCAGCCGGTCGTAGGCGGGTTCCACGTCGAGTTGGCCGAGCTGGAGGCGCAGCGCCAGCAGGTCGAACCGCTTGGCGGCCTCGTCGTCGTCCTTCACGGCGGTGGGCAGGCCGGCGAGGTTGCTGCCGATCTCGTCCACGGCCTCGGGAGTGAGCCGGCGCCAGTGTTCGAAGTCGACGTAGTACTCCACCAGGCGCCGCTTGGGGCGGACGACGAAGTTGTCGAGGTGGATGTTCTCCACCCGGCGATGCAGGCCACGGGCGAGGTCCCAGCGCAGCGCCGCCTCGCTCTGCGTCCCGTCGGCCTCCGCCTCGAAGCTGGCGTCGGAGGAAAGGCGCTGGTCGAGGCGATAGATGAGCTCGAGCTGGGCCTTAAACAGCCGCTCGGTCAGCGACTCGCCCAACGTGCCTTCGGCCGCCTTTGGGTTGTGGTTGAAGAACTCGAGGTTCTGGCAGAAGTCGAAGATGTAGAAGTTCTGCTTGTCCTGGCCGGGGCCGTAGAGGTCCTTGCAGAGCCGGGTGCCGCGGCCGATCATCTGCCAGAACTTCGACTTCGACCGTACGATCTTGAAGAAGACCAGGTTGACGACCTCGGGTACGTCGATGCCGGTGTCAAGCATGTCCACCGAGATCGCGATGTGCGGTTCCTTCTCCTTCTGAGAGAAGTCGTCGATGAGGCTCTGGGCGTACTCGGTCTTGTGGGTGATGACGCGGGCAAGGTGGCCGCGGTGCATCGGGTAGGCGAGGTCGAACCGCTTTTGGATGAAGTCGGCGTGGGCGTTGTTCTTGGCGAAGATGATGGTCTTGCCGATCCGGTCGCCGCCCGCGACGTGGTGGCCGTGGGTCATCAAGGTCTCCAGGACCTTGTCGACCGTGTCGGCGTTGAACAGCCACTTGTTGACCGCGTCGGGGTCGATGCTGTCCGGCGGCCCGTCGTCACCCCAGTCGAGGGCGTCCCAGGCGTCCTTCTCTTCCTCGGTGAGGTCGTCGTAGCGGATGCCGTCGCGCTGGAACTTCAGCGGTACGGAGACCGCGCGCGGCGGGACGAGGTAACCCTCGTTGACCGCGTCGTCGAGGTCGTAGTGGTCGGTGGGTACGCCGTCTTCGAGGTTGAACAGGCTGTAGGTGTTGCGGTCGATCTCATTGCGCGGCGTCGCGGTGAGCCCGACCAGGAGGCTGTCGAACCAGGAGAAGATCGCCCGGTACTTCTGGTAGACCGAGCGGTGCGCCTCGTCGATGATGACCAGGTCGAAGTAGCCGGGGCCGAAGCGCCGCTCGCCGCTGGCGGTCTCGTTGATCAGGCCCATCATGGTCGGGTACGTCGAGACGTACACACGGCCCTCGGTGTTCTTCTCGGTCACCAGGTTGACCGTCGCCGCGTCGGGCAGGTGCGCCTTGAACGCGTTGACCGCCTGGTTGACCAGCGCAGTGCGGTCGGCCAGGAAGAGCACCCGCTTGACCCAGTTGGCCCGCATCAGCAGGTCGACCAGGGCGATCACCGTGCGGGTCTTGCCGGCGCCGGTGGCCATCACGACGAGCGCCTGACGCTGCCGCTGCGTCTCGAACGCCTCGCCGATGGCCCGGATAGCCCGGTGCTGGTAATACCGCTCGACGATCTCCTGCTTGATCGACACGTCCGCGAGCGGCTTGCGGGTGTCGCGGCGCTGGATCAGCAGGTGCAACTCGTCCTTCGTGTAGAAGCCTTGCACCGGGCGGGGAGGATAGGCGGTGTCGTCCCAGAGACAGGTCTCGTAGCCGTTGGTGTAGAAGATGACCGGGCGCTGGCCGTACCGCTGTTCCAGGCAGTCGGCGTATAGCTTGGCCTGCTGCTTGCCGACGGTGGCGTCCCGGCGGGTGCGCTTGGCCTCCACCACTGCGAGCGGCTTGCCGTCGTCACCCCACAGGACGTAGTCGACGTACCCGGTGCCCGTGGTGTTGGGCATGCCGGTGACCTCGAACTCGCGGTCCTCCGGGCGGTCGAGCCGCCAGCCGGCCTCCCGCAGCATGAGGTCGATGTAGAGGTCGCGGGTCTGCGCCTCGTCGTAGTCGTGGTCGTCGGGGCGGGCCTCGTTGGCGGCCTTCGCGGCGGCGATCTCGGCGCGCAGCTTCGCCAACTCGGCGTCGAGGGTGGCGCTCTTCTCGCGTTCGGCAGCCAGCGCCGCGTCCTGCGCGGCGAGCTTGTCGGCGAGCGCCTTGAGGTCGGCCTGGGTCTGCTGCCGGACCTGGGAGGGGATCGGCCGGGGGATCAGGTCCGGGTTGAAGGCGAGGGCGCTCGCGGGGACCTTCGCCTGGTCGCGGGTGTAGTGCCGGGCGATCCAGTACGTCACGTGGAACAGCTCGCGGACGACCGGCACGGCCTCCTTCGGAGTGACCGGCGTGCTTTTGTGGACGGCCGTGTTGCCCTGCTTGCGGATGATGTTCATCTTCGCCTGGAGGGTGTTGCCCACCAGGTTGCGCAGCGACGGCTCGTGGATCATCGCCGACAGGTCATCCTTGTATGGCTTGGTGAGCGTGCCGTCGGCTTGGAAGAGCCAGGTGAGGGCGAGTTCGAGCGTGCGCCGGGCGTAGAAGCACGAGGCCCGGGGGTCGGCGACCGTCAGCCGCTCGGCCCGCAGGGCCTCGCCAAACAGTACGGGCCACTCAGCCCGCAGAAACGCGAAGTTGCTCATTCGAGCGCCAACCCCCAAAGTCGACAGCCCTCGATCGTCTCATGTCAGAGCAACCCCTGGAAGGCCCGATCCTGCAAGGCCGCGAACAGCGCGTCCAGCTCCGCCATGCTCGCCCGATGCCGCGATCTAAGTTGCCGAACGGCTGCGACGCGTTTCGCGTACTCCACCTGAAGGGCACGAGGAGGATACGGAACAATGACGGCCCTCACATCGTCAAAGTTAAGGCCAGCTTTAACACCTTGGCGGTTCCTGCGAAGGATCTGATCCTGCCCAGCCGGCGAGGACAAATAGGCGGACAGAAAGGCTGGATCCAGCTTCGAGCAGCGAATAATTGACAGATGCTGGTTGATGAATGCTGTGCCGAGGTCGTTCGGGACCACGGCTGTGCGGCCGAGATCCGCCGTGATGCTGAGCAAGACGTCGCCTGGCTGCACCCTCGTTCGCCTTGCTTCAGCCGTATCCGGCGCCTGCACGTAAGCTACGTCTTCCAGCAGGAGCTCGCCGCCTCGGACATTCTGAATCCTGAGGAAGAGGTCTCCGCGATCCGCATAGTGGGCCGCCCAGCCCCGTGAGCCGCTTGTCAGAAAATCGAGGAGCTCTCCGAGAGTAGTCGTCGGCCAGCCCGTGAGGATGGTGCGACGGTTTCCGAACATCTCGAGGAAGATGGGCTGGATGAGGTCGTCGACGTGGGCAAGGGCTTCGCGGCGCTTGGCGCGCAGCTCGTCCGCCCGATCCAGCGCCTCCGCAATCCTCCGCTGCTCAGCTAGAGGCGGCACTGGGATAACGACTTCGTTGAGGTCCTTCACCGACAGGTGCTTCACGGTGACGAAGGGGGTTGCATCTTCGATCTTCTTCAGAGCTGCGGGCAGGAAACGAGCGAGGTAGTGCCTGTCAAGCAAGGGCGAAACCTGATCGATCTTGCAGACCCGCTGATTGAGGAGGGCCCTCCCGCCGCGCCAGCGAGCGAGATTAAACTCTCCGTCCATGCCGATTAGATAGTCGCCGTCCACGACAAGGAAGCGGTCGTCGAAAGGGCCGCTGTAGAAGGTATTTGATCGGCCGGTAACCACATCGCGGATACGAACGAGCGGTAGACCGTCCCCCTCGGAGTTGAACGCCTGCGACCTGAAGGCGTAGCCCGAAAGAAAGGTCACCAGGTCGCCCAGCCTTGCGCCCGTGCCGCTCATGACAGCATCTCCTTCAGATCGGACATGCCCTGCTGGATCTGGGACTCCAAGCGCTCTAGGTCGGCGAGGATGTCCAGCGGCGCGCGGTGCGCGGTCTCCTCGTGGACGACCTCCTTGTAGCGGTTGAGGCTGAGGTCGTAGCCTTGGTCGACGATGTCGGACTTGGATACGCAGAAGCTCTGCTCCGTCCGCGCCCGCTGCAACTCGTCGCCGTCACGCCGGAACCACCGCGCCAAGGCGTCCGGAAGATTGTTCTTCGCGTGCTCGTCCTCGGCCAACGCCACGTCCGGCACCGGCCCAAGCTTCTCGGTTGGCAGCAGCGGGGTCCGCTTGTCGTCGAGGCTCCAGCCGTCGGCGGTCACCTCGTAGAACCAGACGTGGTCGGTGCCGCCGCTGTTGGTCTTGGTGAAGAGCAGGATTGCGGTGGAGACTCCGGCGTAGGGCCGGAAGGCGCCGCTCGGCAGCTTGACCACGCCGTCGAGCTTCTGGTCCTCGACCAGCATCCGGCGCAACTCCTTGTGGGCCTTGCTTGAGCCGAAGAGCACGCCATCCGGCACGATGACCGCCGCACGACCGCCCGGCTTGAGCAACCGCAGAAAGAGGGCGAGGAAGAGCAGCTCGGTCTTCTTCGTCTTGAAGACCCGCTGGAGGTCCTTCGACGTGCTCTCGTAGTCGAGGCTGCCGGCGAAGGGCGGGTTGGCCAGAATCAGCGAGTACTTCTCCGACTCGTTGCTGACGTTCTCGGCCAGAGAGTCTCGGTAGCGGATGTCCGGATTCTCCACACCGTGCAGCAGCATGTTCATGCTGCCAATCCGCAGCATCGTGCCGTCGAAGTCGAAGCCGTGGAACATGCTCTCGTGGAAGTGCTTCCGCTGCACCGCATCGAACAGCGCGTCGGAGTGGGTGCGGCGGACGTACTCGCCAGCCTCGACGAGGAAGCCCGCGGTCCCGCAGGCCGGGTCGCAGATCTCGTCCGACGGCGTTGGGGCGGTCATCTCGACCATGAGCTGGATAATGTGCCGCGGGGTACGGAATTGTCCGTTGTGACCAGCCGTGGCGATCTTGCTAAGCATGTACTCGTAGAGGTCGCCCTTGGTGTCCCGGTCCTCCATCGGGATGTGGTCGAGCATGTCGACCACGCGGGCGAGCAGCGCCGGGTTGGGGATGGTGAACCGGGCGTCCTTCATGTGGTGCGAGTACGTCGACCCGTCGCCGCCGAGCGTCCGCAGGAACGGGAAGACCCGCTGGTCGACGATCTCGAACATCTCGGCCGGTGCGACGCTCTTGAAGTGCGACCAGCGCAGGTCGTCGTACTTACGCCCCTGCTCGTCGCAGCCCTCCGGAAAGGTCCCGCGTTCCATCGGCTTGCCCAGCCGGTTCGCCTTGTTCTCCTCAAGGGTGTGCAGGTCGTCCAGCCGCTTGATGAAGAGCAGGTAGGTGATCTGCTCGATCACCTCCAACGGGTTCGAGATGCCACCCGACCAGAAGGCATCCCACACGCGGTCGATCTTGCTCTTCAGCTCACCCGTGATCACGTAGCTTCAGTCCCCACCCCGTCGTACTGCCAAGTTGACCTAGGTTAGTCCCGCCTCCCGGACGGACGGGATCGGGCATTGGGGCGAAGGCTCCGCAAGCCGGTGCAGCAGCGCATGGCCAATGATGCGTTGCCCTTCGTCCATCGGCGGAGGGGCATTTTGCTGCTCAAATGGCGCGCCCGTTGCAACGCCCTCGTCTCCGCTTGGCCGGCCGGGCCATTGCGCCGGTGGTGGCCCTCGGAATGTGCTCGGTGAGTCGTGGGCAGGCGCGGGTAGGTCTGGTCATGGTCGGGCGGCGGTGGGTATCGGGTGTTGCTAGGCGATGATCGAATGCTCGGTGTGTGCTCCAACGGTCGGAGCAACGGCGGCTGACAGCGGTGGGCGCAGGCGGGCACTCCTGGGCACTCGTGGGTATCCGCTGGCAGGTACGCTAGGGCCTCGCGCCCTCGTAGCTCAGGGGATAGAGCATCGGTTTCCTAAACCGTGTGTCGCAGGTTCGAATCCTGCCGGGGGCACCAGATCAGCCCCGTGATCAATGATCACTTCCGCGACTTCCGCGCCCGTTGCCTGCCCGATCGTAGGGTGCAACCCCGACGGGTGTCAGCCGAACGACAGCGGCTTCGGGGGGACGAGGACCTGGTCGACGCCGAGCAGCGGGCACAGTTGCTCGTCCACCTTCTGGTCGTTGGCCGGTAGACCGACTCGCGGTCGGTCATGGTCAGGACCATCACCTCCGGCAGGTCGTGCGGCTTGGCGGAGGCGACGAGCTCCGGACGGATGTCCTTAAACGGTTCCTTCGCCTGCGCGTACCCGTTCTCCCTGGTCCGGGAGGTGACGTCGCCCGCACCGGGTACCGCCCGTAGCCGGGTTTCACTGATGGCCTGCTTCTCCTGGCCGGTCGTGCCCTCGGTGAGGAACAGGAAGATCTCGCGATTCTCCGGCGGGGACGGTGCGGTCCTGACGTCGGAGACGCACTCGTCCATCGACGCCTGGGTGGGCTTGCCACCGAAACCGACCGAGTCCAGGCCGGGTAGCTGGCGGAGGTCCGCGCGCAGTGGTCCCTGGTAGGCGCGTTCGAAGGCGCCCCGACCGTGGAACGGTCGGGGCGCCGTTCTGCGGATCAGAGAGCCGCGCGTACTGCCTCGGCGACCGAGGTCGGCTGGCGACCGATCAGCTTCGCCAGGTCGTCGCCCTCGACCTCCAGCTCGCCCCCGGGCGATGCCCCGGTCGGCGTCGGCCAGGCTGGCCGCGAACGCCGCCGGCAGGCCCGCCGCGACCAGTAGCTCGCAGTACTTCTCCGCTGGCAGGTCGAGGTACGCGACCTCCCGGCCGCTCTGCCGGGAGACCTCGGCGGCGAGCTCGGTCAGGCTGAACGGAACGCCGCCCAGCTCGTACACCTGGTTGGTGTGGCCCTCGGTGGTGAGCACCTCGGCGGCTGCCTCGGCGTAGTCGGCGCGGGTGGCGGCGCTGACCCGGCCGTCGCCGGCCGCGCCGGCGACCCCGTGCTCGAGGTACGTCGGCAGCTGGCCGGTGTAGTTCTCCAGGTACCAGCTGTTCCGCAGCAGGACGTACGGCAGCCCGGAGTCCTTGATCTCCTGCTCGGTGGCCTTGTGCTCGGCGGCGAGCCCCAGGCGGGACGTGTCGGCCTTCGCGATGCTGGTGTAGGCGATCAGCCCGACGCCGGCCTCCCGGGCGGCGGCGACGACGTTGCGGTGCTGGGCGACTCGCTGCCCGACCTCGCTGCCGGAGACGAACAGCACCTTCTCGGCGCCGGCGAACGCGGCGCGCAGCGAGTCGGGGTCGTTGTAGTCGGCCGGTCGTACCGTCACGCCGCGCTCGCGTAGGTCGGCGAGCCGGCTGACGTCCCGGCCGAGCGCCACGATCTCCTCGGCCGGTACGCCCCGGCGCAGCAGCGATTCGACGACGAGGCGGCCCAGCTGGCCGGTGGCGCCGGTGACGAGGATGGACATGCGATCTCCCTGTGGTGCGGTCGGACGTGATGTCTGTTGACGTAACCGGAGGGTTTTGGGATAACTTCCCGTTGGAGAGTAGGCACTTCAAAGTACGTCACGCACCCCATGGAGAGTGTGCAGGTGGAGCCCAGCCCGTTCAGCAGGAACTGCGGCAGCCGGCAGGTCATCGACCGGATCGGTGACCGGTGGAGCGTCCTCGTCGTGCTCACCCTCGCCGACGGCGGGAAGCGGTACGGCGAGCTGGCCCAGCGCATCGAGGGGGTGAGCCAGAAGATGCTCACCCAGACGCTGCGGGGGCTGGAGCGGGACGGGATCGTCACGCGCACCGTGCACGCCTCCGTGCCGCCCCGGGTCGACTACGACCTCACCGACCTCGGGCGCAGCCTGCTCGACCTGGTCGCCGGCTTGGAGGCGTGGGCCACCACGCACCTGGGCGAGGTGGAGGCGGCCCGGGCCCGCTACGACGCCGGCTGAGGCGTCCACCCGGCCGGCCTCTGGTGTGATCGGTGGCGACGGGGTAGAAACGTGCCAATCCCCTTCGTCCCGAGGGAGACCGGACGGTTCAGTGAGAGAGCGCTCTCACGGCCGGTTCCGGCTCCACCACACCACGACAGGCAGGCCGATGACACCACTCGACCGCTCCCGCCGCCGCTTTCTCACCCTCGCCGCCGCCTCGGCCGCGTCCCTCGCCGCCACCGGGCTCGCCCCCCTGTCGGCGTCGGCCGCGCCGGTCGACGCGGACTGCGACGACGTGCCGGACTTCGGGCCCAACGTCTTCGTGTACGACCCGTCCACCCCGACCGCCGAGATCCAGTCCACCCTGGACCGGCTCTTCGCCGCCCAGGAACACCACGAAATGGGCGCCGACCGCTACGCCGTGCTCTTCAAGCCCGGCCGGTACGACGTCAACGCCCGGCTCGGCTACTACACCACCGTCGCCGGCCTCGGCCGCTCCCCGGACGACGTCGACATCCACGGTGCCGTACGGGTGATCGGGCAGCCCGACCCCAACTCCACGGCCGGGATCTCCGCCCTGACCAACTTCTGGCGCTCGGCGGAGAACCTCTCCGTCACGCCGACCGACTGGTCCAACCAGTGGGCGGTCTCCCAGGCATCCCCGATGCGCCGCGTCCACATCCGGGGCCTCCTCTGGCTGGAGCCGGGCAACGGCGGCTACTCCAGCGGCGGCTACATCGCCGACTCCAAGGTGGACGGCATCACCATCAACGGCTCCCAGCAGCAGTGGCTGACCCGGGACAGCGAGCTGGGCGGCGACTGGACGAACGGGGTGTGGAACCAGGTCTTCTCCGGGGTGCTCGGCGCCCCCGGCCAGGGCTTCCCGAACCCGCCGTACACGACCCTGCCGACCAGCCCCGTGACCCGCGAGAAGCCGTACCTCTTCGTCGACGAGACCGGCCGGTGGCGGGTCGCCGTCCCCGGCCTACGGCACGACACGGCCGGCACCACCTGGGCGTCCGGCGCTGCGGCGACCCCCTCACTGCCGATCCGGGACTTCTTCGTCGCCAGGCCGACCGACAGCGCACAGACGATCAACCAGGCGCTCTCGCGCGGCAGGCACCTGCTGCTCACCCCGGGCGTCTACCACCTGGACCGGGCGCTGCGGGTCACGCACCCGGACACGGTCGTGCTCGGGCTCGGGATGCCCAGCCTCGCCCCGATCGGCGGCGACGCCGCGCTGCGCGTCGAGGACGTGGACGGCGTACGGATCGCCGGCGTGCTCGTCGACGCCGGGCCGGTGGAGTCCGAGGTGCTGGTCGAGATCGGCAAGCCGCACAGCCGTCGGAGCCACGCCGCGAACCCGATCTCGCTGCAGGACGTCTTCTTCCGGATCGGTGGGCCGGGGGTCGGCCGGGCGCGGACCAGCCTGGTGGTCAACAGCCGCCACACGATCATCGACAACATCTGGGCCTGGCGCGGCGACCACGGCAACGGCATCGGCTGGACGTCGAACACCGCGGACACCGGCGTGCTGGTCAACGGCGACGACGTGACCGCGTACGGGCTCTTCGTCGAGCACTACCAGCGGTACCAGACGGTCTGGAACGGCGAGCGCGGCCGGACCATCTTCTACCAGAGCGAGCTGCCCTACGACCCGCCGAGCCAGGCCGCCTGGACCAGCCCGACGGGGCGGGGCTGGGCGTCGTACAAGGTGGGCGAGGGCGTCCGCGACCACGAGGCGTGGGGGCTGGGCGTCTACTCCTACTTCAACCAGGGCGTGGACATCCGGGCCGACCGGGCGATCGAGGCCCCGCACCGGCCGGGCGTGCGCTTCCACGACATGGTCACCGTCTTCCTCGACGGCGAGGGCGGCATCGAGCGGACGGTCAACGAGGTCGGCACTCCGGTCGTCGGCTCGTACGGCACCAGCACGGTGGTGAGCTACCCCTGAACCCGGGGAGGCCCATGGATGCGACGGCGGGCGGGGCGCGGTGCGGCCATGTAACGGAATTTCGCCGCAACGCGCTGCGCCCGCTCACCCGGTGCCGGGTTCCCATCTGGGCATAGGCTCCGGCACATGGCGAGGACCGGCAGTCGCAGCGGGTGTCGGAGGCGGTCCGAAGGGGCGTGTCCGGCACCGCTTCGCCGGCGGCGGTTCCCATCGGATTCCTGCTCCACGACAGGAGGATCCTTTGCGTCGTAACGCACTGTTCGCATCCCTGACCACCGCGGCGGTCGCCGCGGTGCTGGCCGCCGCCACGCCGGCGTCGGCTATCAACACCTACAACGCCGAGCCCGCTCCAGAGCGCACCGAGGTGGGCGCGCTCATCGTGCAGTGGGACCGCGACGGCGACTCCAGCACGCCGGACGTCGTCGACTGGTACTGCAGCGGCACCATGATCGACCGGAACACCTTCCTCACCGCGGCGCACTGCACCACCGACTGGGCGCCCGGCGTGCGCTTCTACGTGTCGCTGGCCCAGGACGTCCAGGGTGAGCTCGACGCCGCCAACGCCGCCGGGCTCAGCCCGGCCGAGATCGCGGCGAAGGTCGGCGTCGAGGGCACCGAGCACACCAGCCCCGACTACCCGGGCAACTCCGCCGACGCGCACGACATCGCCGTGGTCGAGTTCAACGACACCCAGGCGGCGGCGCTCGCCAAGCGCTGGGAGTTCACCCCCGCCACCCTGCCGGGCGCCGGCCAGCTCGACGCGCTCGGCTCCCGGCAACTCGACGCGGCCCGCTGGGACGTGGTCGGCTACGGCACCGAGGAGGCCGCGCGGGGCCCCGGCGGGCAGACCCACCCGGGCGGCGGCGTGCGGATGAAGGCCGAGGTCGGCTTCAACGCGCTCAACAAGACCTGGGTCCGACTGGCGATGAACTCGAGCCGGGGGTACGGCGGCGCCTGCTACGGCGACTCCGGTGGCCCGAACTTCCTCACCGTCGAGGGCGAACTGATCCTCGCCGCCACCACCATTACCGGTGACAGCCCGTGCTACGCCACCAACGTGTCGTACCGACTGGACACCGAGAGTGCCCGAGGCTTCCTCGGCGACTTCGTCGCCCTGCCCTGACAACACCGCACAGCGACGGCCGGCGGGGGATCCCTCGCCGGCGTCGTGTCGGCGGCCCGCATGCCGGCCGCTCCCGTGCCGGCCGGCGCCCCGGATCACGCGGCGAGCTGCTCGGCGCGGGTGACCACCTCGTCGATCAGGCCGTACTCGCGGGCCTGTTCGGCGGTGAACCAGCGGTCCCGGTCCGAGTCCCGCTCGATCTCCGCCACCGTCCGGCCGCTGTGCCGGGCGATCAGCTCCTGCATGGTGCGCTTGATGTGCAGCATGTTCTCGGCCTGGATGGTGATGTCGGCCGCCGTGCCGCCCATCCCGCCGGAGGGCTGGTGCATCATGATCCGCGAGTGGGGGAGCGCGTACCGCTTGCCGGCCGCGCCCGCGCAGAGCAGGAACTGCCCCATCGACCCCGCGAAGCCGAGCGCCAGGGTGGCCACATCGTTGCGGACGTACCGCATCGTGTCGTAGACGGCCATTCCCGCGCTGACCGAGCCGCCCGGCGAGTTGATGTAGAGGAAGATGTCCCGCTCGCTGTCCTCGGCGGCGAGCAGCAGGATCTGGGCGCAGATCTGGTTCGCCGAGTCGTCGGTGACCTCGGTGCCGAGGAAGACGATCCGCTCCCGCAGCAGCCGCTCGAAGACCTGGTCACCGAAGGTCGGCTGCCCGCCGTCCAGCATCCGTACGCCGTACCCGATCATGCGTCCGCCCTCCGACTGCGCCGGCGGGCGACTCCGAGCGCCCGGGAACCGGCGTCTCCAGCCTGCGCCCGACGACGGTCGCGGCCCCAACAATTCTGCCGGCGGCAGATCCGCCGACGGCAGAACCTGCCGGCCTACACCGAGGTCAGCCGCCGCCGGCCCGCCAGGGCGCGCTTCCGGGCCAGGGCGCGCGCGGTACGCGGACCGCCGGATGACGTCGACGAAGACCCGGCTCCGCTCGGGCGGCCCGGCCGGGGATCGCGGCCTGGCCGGCGTTCTGGCCGGCTCGGGCGGGATCAGCCAGACCCGCAGGCCAGACCCGATGGCCGACGGCCCAGCGTATGGCAGCGGCCCGGCGGCCCGCGGGGCGACGTGCGGGCAGCGATCCGGCCGCCGGCGCCCCGAGACGCAGCAGCGGCCCGGCGGTGCGCGGGCCCAGCTGGACGGTCGGGGCGGCGCCGTCGGGTCGGGCGACCGGCAGCCGCTCCAGGCGGGCCAGGCTCGCCCGGGGCGTGGTCGGGACGCGCGGCTCGACCCGGCGCAGCTCGTCGCGGGCCTGTTCCAGCAGGTCGGAGAGGTTGATTCCGAGGGCACGGCAGATCGCCGCGAGGACCTCGGAGGAGGCCTCCTTGCGGCCGCGTTCCACCTCGGACAGGTAGGGCAAGGAGACCCCGGCGGCCTGGGCAACCTCGCGCAGCGTGCGGCCCTGCCGCAGCCTCACCCGGCGCAGCACCCCGCCGATCACCCGTCGCAGCAACGACATGCGGGCCTCACTCTCGCGGTCGTCATCCCCGGGACACCCCCATCATGCCCGGTTGTCGCCGTCGGGGCCGGCCCGCCCGACCCGGAGCTGTCGGCGGTGACCAGCCGCAGCGCATCCCGCACACCGCAAACGTGCGAACTCCCCCGGACCGGCTATGTTGTGGGCGTGCAGGCGACGGCGGCGGGACGGGTTAAAGGGTGATCCATTTTCCCGCGCAGCGGCGCGGCCCGCTCAGCGCGCTGAGCCTCCGCCTGGCCGCCGCCCTGGCCCTGGTCCTCGCCGTGGTCAGCGCGGTCTACCTCGACCGGGACGGCTACCGCGACGTCAACGAGGACGGCCTCACCCTCCTCGACTGCTTCTACTACGCGGTGGTGTCGCTCTCCACCACCGGCTACGGGGACATCACCCCCGCGGCGGCCTCGGCGCGACTGGTCAACGTCCTCTTCGTCACCCCGGCCCGGGTGCTCTTCCTGATCATCCTGGTCGGCACCACCCTGGAAGTCCTGACCGAGCAGTACCGGACCGGCCGTCGCCTGTCGCGGTGGAGGAGAACCGTGAAGGACCACGTCATCATCTGCGGCTACGGCACCAAGGGCCGTAGTGCGGTCTCCGCCCTCTGCGAGAACGGCCTGGACAAGTCTCGGATCGTGGTGGTGGAGCGCAGCGGTGCCGCGCTGCGGCAGGCCACCTCGGCCGGGCTGGTCGCGATCGAGGGGTCGGCGACCCGCTCCGCCGTGCTGGAGCAGGCACACGTGCGTACCGCGAAGTCGGTGATCATCGCGACCGACAGTGACGACGCGTCCGTGCTGGTGGCGCTGACCGTCCGGCAGCTCACCGCCGGCAAGGTGCGGATCATCGCCGCGGTACGGGAGGCGGAGAACGCCCCGCTGCTCAAGCAGAGCGGCGCACACCACGTGATCGTCTCCTCGGCGACCGCCGGTCGGCTGCTGGGGCTGTCGACCTCCGCACCGCCGCTGATCGACGTGGTCGAGGACCTGCTCACCCCGGGCCAGGGCATGGCGTTGGCGATGCGCTCGGCCGAGCGGGACGAGGTGGGCCGCTCGCCGCGGCAGCTGGAGTCGCTGGTGATCGCCCTGGTCCGTCGGGGCAAGGTGGTCGCCCTCAACGACAAGGCCGGCGCGGTGATCGAAACCGGCGACATGCTGGTGCACGTCCGCGACGACCGCCCGCACGCCGCCTCCACCTCCTGACCGGCACCCCGAACTGACGCTCGGGGTCGGCTGCCGCGCGTCAGCAGGTGTCGCCGGCGGGCCGCGCCTCGTCGCTGATCGCTTCGGTGCAGTCGACCACCGTCCCGGTGGCCGCCCGCCGGAGAAGCCCGTACAGCGTCTCGCGCTCGGTGGGTTCCAGCGCCGCGAGCACCTCGTTCTCGGCGGCGGCCAAGGCACATTCGGCCTCGTTGAGGCGTTTCGCGCCGGTCGCGGTGAGTTGGACGACATGCCGGCGGCGTCCTCGGGCGATCGCCGCCGCTCGACCAGCCGCGCCGCCTCGAGGTCATTGAGCAGCCCGACGATGTTCGTCCCGTCCATCTCCAGCGTGCTCGCGAGTGCCTGCTGGCTGATCCCGTCACCGTCCCGCAGCACGGTGAGCGCGACGAGATGGCGCGGCCGGAGGCCGAGCGGAGCCAGCACCGACTCGGACCGCAGCCGCATCCGCCGGGCCAGGTGGTTGAGCAGCGCGCCGCAGCGGTGCTCTGACTGGTCGACCGGCACGGCAGGCATGTGACCGAGTTTACCCAGCCGACTCTCCATCCGCCTGCTATAAATGGTATGCGTTACACCAACGATCTATGGAGGGTTAGCTAAATGGCACACCTGCTGCACATCGACTCGAGCATCCAGGGGGAGCGCTCGGTCAGCCGGCGGCTCACTGCCCGGGCCGCCGCCGGCTGGCGCGCCGCCCACCCGGACGGCACGGTGACCTACCGCGACCTCGGCAACGAGCCCCTGCCCCACCTCGACGTGGCCGGCGGCCTGGCCCGAATGGTGCCGCCGGCGCAGCACAGCCCGGAGCAGCGCGCCTCCTGGGAGCTGACCGAGCGGTTGGTCGACGAGGTGAAGCGGGCCGACACCGTTCTGCTCGGGCTCCCGCTCTACAACTACAGCGCGCCCAGCAGCGTGAAGTCCTGGGTCGACCACCTCATCGCCCCCGGGCTGGCGTACGACCCGGAGACGCAGGCCGGTCTGCTGGCCGGCCGGGAGTTCATCGTGCTGGCCAGCCGGGGTGGCGGCTACGGCGCGGGCACCCCGCGCGAGGGCTGGGACCACGCCGGTACGTGGCTCCCGCACGGCCTGTCGATGACCGGCCTGGAGGCGCGCTTCATCACCGCCGAGCTGACCCTCGCCCCCGCCGTCCCGGCGATGGCCGGGCTGATCCCGCTGGCCGAGGAGAGCCTCGCGTCGGCCGAGCGGGCCATCGATGATCTCTGGGTGCCGGCCCCCCGCCGGCGTCTGACCGTCGTACCACCGAAAGGGTGGTCGTTCCCGCGGGAACGACCACCCTTTCGTGGTTACTGGGTCGAGTGGTACGGGTCAGACGATCGTCCAGGTGTCGCCGCTGTTGAGGAGGCCGGCGAGCTGCTGCTCCGGCGTCTCGGTCACCGTGGCCTTCGCCTCGGCGAGCTGCGCCTGCACGACGCTGTCGTACGACGGCCGGTCCACCGAGCGGAACACGCCGATGGGGGTGTTGCGCAGGTCGAGGCCGGGCAGCCGGGACAGCGCGAAGGCGTACGCCGGGTCGGCGACCGTGGCGTCGTGGGTGACGATCTCCTCGGGGCGGACCGAGGCGGTCTCCCGGACCTCCAGGCCGAAGCCGCCGGGCGGGTGCACCACGCAGAACTGGCCGTCGGCGCCAAAGGTGATCGGCCGCCCGTGTTCCAACCGGATCAGGTAGTCGTCCCGGGTGGCGGGTTCCTTGAGCTGGTCGAAGGCGCCGTCGTTGAAGATGTTGCAGTTCTGGTAGATCTCCACGAACGCCGAGCCCTGGTGCTCCGCCGCCGCCCGCAGCACCGACTGGAGGTGCTTGCGGTCGCTGTCGATGGTGCGGCCGACGAAGCTCGCCTCGGCGCCGAGCGCCAGCGACAGCGGGTTGAACGGCGCGTCCGCGGAACCCACCGGCGTCGACTTGGTGACCTTGCCGACCTCGGAGGTGGGCGAGTACTGGCCCTTGGTCAGACCGTAGATCCGGTTGTTGAACAGCAGGATCTTGAGGTTGACGTTGCGGCGCAGCGCGTGGATCAGGTGGTTGCCGCCGATGGACAGGGCGTCACCGTCACCGGTGACCACCCAGACCGACAGGTCCGGCCGGGAGACCGACAAACCGGTGGCGATCGCCGGGGCGCGGCCGTGGATCGAGTGCATCCCGTAGGTGTTCATGTAGTACGGGAAGCGTGAGGAGCAGCCGATGCCGGAGACGAAGACGGTCCGCTCGCGGGGGATGTTCAGCTCCGGCATGAACTGCTGGATGGCGGCGAGGATCGCGTAGTCGCCGCAGCCGGGGCACCAGCGCACCTCCTGGTCGGACTTGAAGTCCTTGGCGGTGAGCTTCAGCGTGACGGGCTCAGACATTCTTCAGGACCTCTTCCAGCATCGTCTCCAGCTCGTTGGCCGTGAACGGCAGGCCGCGGACCTGGTTGTAGCCGATCGTGTCGACCAGGTAGCGGGCCCGGATCACGTGGGCGAGCTGGCCGAGGTTCATCTCCGGGATCACGACCCGGTCGTAGGCGCGCAGCACGGCGCCGAGGTTGGCCGGCATCGGGGCGAGGTGCCGCAGGTGCGCCTGGGCGATGGACAGCCCCCGCTGGCGCAGCCCCCGGCAGGCCGCCCCGATCGGCCCGTACGTCGAGCCCCAGCCGAGCACCAGCACCCGGGCGTCGCCGTCCGGGTCCTCGACCTCGATGTCGGGCACCGGGATCGTCTCGATCCGGGCCGCCCGGGTCCGCACCATGAAGTCGTGGTTCGCCGGGTCGTAGGAGATGTCACCGGTCTTGTCGGCTTTCTCCAGACCACCGATGCGGTGCTCCAACCCCGCAGTGCCCGGGATCGCCCACGGCCGGGCCAGGGTCTGCGGGTCACGCAGGTACGGCAGGAAGCTGACGCCGTCCTCGCCGTTGGGCGCGGTCGCGAACTCGACCCGCAGGTCCGGCAGCGACTCGACCTCGGGCAGCAGCCACGGCTCGGAGCCGTTGGCGACGTAGTTGTCCGACAGCAGGATCACCGGGGTGCGGTAGGTCAACGCGATCCGGGCCGCCTCGATCGCGGCGTGGAAACAGTCCGACGGCGACTTCGGCGCGATCACCGCGACCGGTGCCTCCCCATGCCTGCCGTACAAGGCCATGTTCAGATCCGCCTGCTCGGTCTTCGTCGGCATACCCGTCGACGGACCGGCCCGCTGCACATCCACGATCACCAACGGCAACTCCAACGCCACCGCCAGGGAAATCGTCTCGCTCTTCAACGCGACACCCGGACCGCTGGTGGTGGTCACCCCCAACGCCCCACCGTACGAGGCGCCCAACGCCGCGCCGACGGCGGCGATCTCGTCCTCCGCCTGCATCGTCAGCACACCGAACCGCTTGTGCTTGCTCAACTCGTGCAGAATGTCCGACGCCGGGGTGATCGGATAGGCCCCCAGGAACACCGGCAGCCCGGAACGGACGCCCGCAGCGACCAGGCCGAGCGACAGCGCGGCGTTCCCGGTGATGTTCCGGTAGGTGCCCGGCTGCATCTTCGCCGGCTTCACCTCGTACCGGACCGCGAAGTCCTCCGTCGTCTCACCGAAGTTCCAACCCGCGCGGAACGCGGCGATGTTCGCCGCGACCAACTCCGGCCGGGCCGCGAACTTACGCTCCAGGAACCGGATGGTGGACTGGTACGGCCGGGAGTACATCCAGGACAGCAGACCCAGGGCGAACATGTTCTTGGCCCGCTCGGCGTCCTTCTTGGACACGTCCTGCTCCGTCAACGCGCCGACGGTCATCGAGGTCAACGCCACCGGGTGAACCACGTAACCAGCGAGGGAGTCATCCTCCAGCGGGCTGACCTGGTAACCGACCTTGGCCAGGTTGCGCCGGGTGAACTCGTCGGTGTTGACGATGATGTCCGCGCCCCGGGGCAGGTCCGCCAGGTTGGCCTTCAATGCCGCCGGATTCATCGCCACCAACACGTTCGGCGCGTCCCCCGGGGTCAGGATGTCGTAGTCGGCGAAATGCACCTGGAAACTCGACACCCCCGGCAGAGTGCCGGCGGGCGCCCGGATCTCCGCCGGAAAGTTGGGCAACGTGGAGATGTCGTTGCCCAGCTGCGCGGTCTCCGACGTGAACCGATCGCCGGTCAACTGCATGCCGTCGCCGGAGTCACCGGCGAACCGGATGACCACCCGGTCGAGTTGACGGATCTGCTTGGTCACGCCTGCACCTCACTTCGCTCAGCCCCACCGCGCGGGCGGCTGAACCTGTTGGTGACCTCGCCTTGCCCGGCCACGGGACCTCCTTGACGCGCCAGTGCGCCCGGTCCACCGATGGCTGGTCCGGCCCGCTGTCTTTTCTCACCCGAAGCCTACGTCGGATCGTTAGGGCATCCTTGGTGGAGGTCCGACGACTGGCACCCGATTGCGCCGCGATATGCCCGGTCTTGTGACGTTTCGTCACGGCCGCCGTAATCGAGATCACCGGTGGCCGGCCTACCGCGCGACCGGCCCTGCCCTCACTCCGAGCCGGCGGGTGCGGTGCGTGGATCGGCGACCGGCCCGGTCATCCGGCGCCGCAGCGAGGCGATGGCCAGCGCGAGCGCCAGCACCACCAGCAGCCCGGAGATCACGATCAGGATGATCGCGGTGTGTTGGATGGAGCTCAGACCACCGTCGCCGTCCCGCTGGCCGGCACCGGTCAGCACCCCCTGGGAGGCGGTCGGCGCGGGCGTGACGGCCACCGGCGTCGACAGCGCGGCCGCCGCCGTGATCCGGAAGCTCATCTGCAGCTGCCGGGTCTTGCCGCTGCGCGGGTCGAGCCGCCCGACGATCGCGCCGGCCAGCGGGGCCGCCCGCTGCGCCTCCGGCGTCGCGGTCACCGGGAGCCGCAGCGTGGCAACCCGGCCCGCCGGGACGGCGCCGACCTCGCACCGGGTACGCGACGACGCCACGGGGAGGCAGCCCGGCGGCGGGGTCGGGACGCTGACCCCGGCCGGCAGGATCACCTCGACCCGGCCGGCGGCGTCCACCTTGCCGCTGTTGCCGAGCCGCACGTCGAGCTGGCTCGGTCCGCCAGAGATGTCGAAGGCGACCTCGTCTGCCTGGAGCCTGATGCCCGGCACGGCGGCCGCCGGGAAGAGCACCGCGAAGCCCTCGTTGTCCTGGGCCGACCCGGTGACGCCGGAGCCGGTGGCGGTCACCCGGACCGAGCCGCTGAGCGGCATCTGGCGCCAGGCGGTGCCGGCGACCCGTACCCGGACCGAGGTGCTGAAGCGGTCGCCGGGCGTGGTCGTCCACTCGCCGCAGCGGTAGTTGCCGCCGCCGGACGACGCGCAACCCTCGGTGCCGGCGTCGGTCAGCCCGGCGGGCAGGGTGTAGGCCAGCCGTACCCGCTCCGGCGCCAAGCCCGTGTTGGCGATGGTGACCCGCAGTTTGGTGACCGTGCTCGCGGCGGTCCAGTACGCGTCGGTCAGCGTGACGTCCCCGGTGGTGACCCGGACGCCCAGCCTGCTCGGGCCCGGCTGACCGGGCCCGGGTGCGGCCGGCGACACGACCGGCGGCGGCCCCTGCTGGGGAGGCGGCGCGGTGGTGGCGGTCGGCGCGGTGGTGGTCGGTGCCGGGTTTCCCGCGTCGATCGTCGGGGGAGCGGCGCTGGTCGTCGTCGGGTCCGGCGCAGGAGGAGTGGTCTCCGGGGGCGCGCTCTCGGTCGGCGGTGCGGTCGGCGGGTCCGGCTCGGTGGCCGTCGGATCCACCGTCGGAGTTTCCTCGACCGGGTCCGTGGCCGGGTCGGCCGACGCGGTGGCGGCGGCCAACACCCCCGTGACGGTGGGTGTGGCCGTCGCCCAGCCCGGAGTCACCGCGACGGCGGCCGCCAGTCCCGCCGCGAGCGACATCGCGAGCAGGGACGCGGTACGCCGACGGGGAGCCCGCCGAACGGGTCGTACGTCCACGCGGTGCATCCATCCTCCGTCGCTTTTGGGAGAAGACTTCATTATTCGGCAACAATTGCCGTACGGCACCAGTCCCATTTGGGAACAAATCCGTAACGTGTTCGGGACGGGCCTCGGACCCGGCGCGGTAGGCTGCCGACCGTGACCGGTTACCTCGGCTCCTACGCCACGCTCGGTCTCCTGCTGCTCGCCGCCGTGATCTTCTTCCTTACAGCGTTCTCGGCCAACCGGTTGTTACGTCCCGGCCGTCCGGCTGATCCCCCCGGCAAGCGGACCAGCTATGAGTGCGGGGTCGACCCGGTCGGTGGCGACTGGGCCCAGATGCAGATCCGCTACTACGTCTACGCCTTCCTCTACGTGCTCTTCGCGGTCGAGTCGGTATTCCTCTTCCCCTGGGCGGTGGTCTTCGACCGGCCCGGCTTCGGTCTCGTGACCGCCGTCGAGATGGCGGTCTTCGTGGCGGTGGTGGCGCTCGGCATCCTCTACGCCTGGCGCAAGAACATCCTGCGTTGGACCTGACCGTTCCGCCACCGGACGGCGTCGCCCCGGGCCCGGGACCGCCGCGCCGGCGGGGATCAGGCCAGGCCGCGGCGGGCGCGGGTCGGCGGACGGTCGCCCCGGATCGAGGCGACCATGTCCAGCACCCGGCGGGTCGGACGCACCTGGTGGGCGCGGAAGACCCGGGCGCCCAGCCAGGCCGACACGGCGGTCGCGGCGAGGGTGCCCTCCAGCCGCTCGGGCACCGGCAGGTCCAGCGTCTCGCCGATGAAGTCCTTGTTCGACAGGGCCACCAGCAGCGGCCAGCCGGTCCCGGACAGCTCGTCGAGCCGACGGGTGATCTCCAGCGAGTGTCGGGTGTTCTTGCCGAAGTCGTGCGCCGGGTCGATGAGGATGCCGTCGGGCCGTACGCCCAGCCCGACCGCGCGCTCGGCGAGCCCGGTCACCGTCGTGACCACGTCGGCCACCACGTCGTCGAAGGCGGCCCGGTGCGGCCGGGTACGCGGCGCGAGCCCGCCGGCGTGCGAGCAGACCAGCCCAGCGCCGGTCCTGGCCGCCACCCGGGCCAGCGCCGGGTCCGCCCCCGACCAGGTGTCGTTGAGCAGGTCCGCGCCGGCCGCGATCGCCTCTACCGCCACCGCGGCCCGCCAGGTGTCGATCGAGATCACCACCTCCGGGAAGGCGGCCCGGACGGCGGCGATGGTGTCCACGGTCCGGCGGATCTCCTCGGTTACGTCGACCTCGTCGCCCGGCCCGGCCTTCACCCCGCCGATGTCGATGATCTCGGCGCCCTCGGTGACCGCCCGCTCCACCGCCCGCAGCGCGCTGTCCGCCCCGAAGGTGGCGCCCCGGTCGAAGAAGGAGTCCGGCGTGCGGTTGACGATCGCCATCACCACCAGCTCTTCCGGGGCGAACGTGCGCCCACCCAGCCGAAGCGCCCCGGCCATGCCCGCCTCCCGATGTCCCGCCCGCCGTCGTCCGTGCCGCCGGCCGCTGACGACGCTATCCGGTCCGCGGTGGCCGTCTCGGGCCGGTACGCCGGGACAGTTCCGTCATCGGTGCGGGTGGTGGGGTCGCTCCCGGCCCGTCCGCGTGCCACGATCTCTGCATGGGTCAGGTTCTGCTCCTGCTGGTCGTCGGGTTGACCGTGGCGGCGGTCGTGTTCGGGGTGACGGTGCTGGTCACCGGCCGGGATCCCGGCCTGGCGCCGGCCGAGCCGGACGGCCGCGCGGTGCCGCTGCCGGGCACCCGGCCGCTGCGCGAGTCCGACGTGGGTGATGTCCGTTTCGACACCGCGCTGCGCGGGTACCGGATGGCCCAGGTCGACCAGGCGATGCGCCGGGCTGCCTACGACATCGGCTACAAGGCCGAGCTGATCGGCGTGCTCGAGGCGGAGGTCAACGCGTTGCGCGAGGGACGGACCGCGGATGCTGACGCGCTGCGTCAGGCCCGGGAGCAGTCCGCCGGGGGCGCCGACGAGCCGACCCCGGACGTCCGGGCCGAGCG
>JAEVHO010000026.1 GCA_016802835.1 Micromonospora sp. ATA32
CCCGCCGCACCCGCCCCACGCCGACCGCGCGGACGTCCCGGCCCCGCCCGGCAACGGCGGGGTGATCGTGAGCCCCGGATCGGCCCCCGCGCTCATCGCTGGCGACCCCGGCGCCGACCTGTATCCGCAGCCGCCGGTGGACGCCGCCGGCACGCCACAGGCCCGCCAGGTCGCCGCGCTCAGCGACGTCCAGCACCGGATCCAGTACCTGGAGAACGTCCTCGCCCGGACCCGCGACGACCTCACCAGAGTGCAGCGCGGATCGGATTCGGTGCTGCAACTGCTCACCGCCCTGACCGCCGGCGGGAATGCCGATGCCACACCGCCCTTCGCCGTGGCGGACTCCGCGGACGTCGTGGACACCCCCACCGGCCGTGCTGTCGCCCTGTCCGGCGCGATCACCTCCGGCCAGGCCGAACTCGTCCGCCGCCAGCAGGAAGAGGCGCGGCTCCGGCAGGAGATCAACCGTCGCCTACGCGTCGTGCCCGCCGTGGCGGCACCGGCCCGCAGCGTCGCCACGGTCGGTAAGGGACGGCTCGGCCGTCCACTGTCGGGCCGGCTCACCAGCCCGTTCGGCACCCGGTTCGACCCGTACTACCACGTGTGGCAGCTGCACGCCGGTGTGGATCTCGCCGCCCCGATCGGCACCCCGATCCTCGCGGCCGCCGACGGCCGTGTGTCGCGCGCCGGCTGGTACGGCGGCTATGGCAACTACACCTGCATCGACCACGGCAGGGCGGACGGGCAGCGGTTGTCCACCTGCTACGGCCACCAGTCGAAACTGCTGGTGTCGCCCGGTCAGCGGGTCCGCGCCGGCCAGGTGATCGGACTGGTCGGATCGACCGGCGCCTCCACCGGTCCCCACCTGCACTTCGAGGTACGTCTCGGCGGCCGTCCAGTCGACCCCCTGCCCTGGATCTGACCCGCGGCGTCCTCCAGGCGTAACGCCTGCGGATGCCGACCATTGCGCGGTGGCGGTCCGGTGTTCATGCTGCGGGGCATGCGGCTGTCACAGGTTGTGACGGTCGTCGGCCGGCAGGCGCGGCGGCTCCGGTGGCTCGGAGGCCTGGTCGGGCTGACCAAGCTGCGCGACATGGGTCGGGTCGAGGACCCGGGAGAGGAACGAGCGGGTCCGTTCGTGCTGCGGCGCGCCGAGCACCTCCCGCGGCGGCCCCTGCTCGACCACCACGCCGCCGTCCATGAACACGACCCCGGTCGGCGACGTCCCGGGCGAACGCCATCTCGTGGGTGACCACCATCATCGTCATGCCGTCCTCGGCAAGCTTGCGCATGACGGTGAGCACGTCGCCGACCAGTTCCGGATCGAGCGCGGAGGTCGGCTCGGTCGAAGAGCATCAGCTTGGGCGTCCATCGACAGCGACCGGGCGATCGCCACCCGCTGCTGCTGCCCGCCGGAGAGCTGCGCCGGGAACGCGTCGGCCTTGTCGGTCAGGCCGACCCGCTCCAGGTTGTCCCGCGCGACCCGCTCGGCCTCGGCGCGGCCGCGCCGCAGCACCCGGCGCTGGGCGATGGTGAGGTTGTCCAGCACGGTCAGATGCGGGAAGAGGTTGAACGACTGGAAGACCATGCCGATGCCGCGGCGTACCGCGTCGATCTCGACATCCGGGTCGGTCATCTCGATCCCGTTCACCCAGATCTTGCCGGCGGTCGGCTCCTCCAGCAGGTTGACGCACCGCAGCAGCGTCGATTTGCCGGACCCGGACGGCCCGATGACGCAGACCACCTCGCCGTGGCCGACCTCGAAGTCGATGCCCTTGAGCACTTCGAGCGGCCCGAAGGACTTGTGCAGGTCGCGGATCTCGACGGCGGGCCGGGGTGGGGTAGTCGTCATATGGATCACCGAGCCTTGGCGTAGCGGAGTTCGAGGCGTCGTACTACCTGGGACAGGGGCATGGTGATGGCCAGGTAGGTGAGGCCGGCCACCAGCAGCGGGGTGGCGTTCACCCGGTCGTTGAGCGTGTCCCGACCGAACTTGGTGACCTCGATGGTCTGCGCCGTCACGCCGAGCACGTAGGCGAGCGACGAGTCCTTGGTGAGCAGGATGAGTTCGTTCGTCAGCGGCGGGATCACGATCCGGAACGCCTGCGGGATGACGATGGTGCGCATCGCGGTGAAGTGCGACATGCCGAGGGTGCGCGCCGCCTCCAGCTGGCCCTTCGGCACGGCCTGGATGCCGGCCCGGATGGTCTCGGCCATGTACGCCCCGGCGGTCAACCCCAGACCGATCGCGATCGAACCGAACACACCGCCCGGGATCTCCCGCTCCGGGAAGGCGATGGGAATGCCGTACCCGACGAGGAAGAGCACCAGCAACGCGGGCAGACCCCGGAACAGCTCGATGTACGCCGTCGCCACCCAGCGGTACGGAGCCACCCGGGAGAGCCGCATCAGCGCGAGGAGTGTGCCGAGCACGACGCCGAAGGCGAACGCGCCCAGCGTGTAGAGGATCGTGTTGCGCAGCGCGACGGTGATGATCGTCGGGAACATCGACTCGACGATGTCGACGCGGAAGAACGCGGCTCTCAGCCTGCCCCAGTCCGCGGCATAGATCACCACGGCGGTGAAGGCGATGAAGGCCAGGTACTGGAGCCAGAGGGACAGCCGCTCTCGCTGGCGGCGTCGAAGCTTCACCGTTCAACACTCCTTGCTACGCGGAGTTGCCTACCCGGAGGGCGCGCCAGGGGCGCGCCCTCCGGTCACGGGCTTCGATCACGAGTTCGGCCGCTTGCCGATCCACTTCTCGTAGATCTTGTCGTACGTGCCGTCCTGCTTGGCCTTGGCCAGCGCCTCGTTGATCTTCTTGAGCAGTTCCGGGTTGCTGTCCTTCTTCACCGAGAACCCGTACTGCTCGCCGGTGTCGAACTCGGCCGCCACCTCGAATCCGCCCGGGTTCTCCTTGAGGTACTCGGTCCAGACCGGCAGGTCGTTGATGGCGGCCTCCACCTGGCCGTTGGCGAGGGCCTGCTGCAGGGCGGCGAGATCCTCGAACTCGACGAGTTGCAGGCCCTTCTCCTTCTCGAACTTCCGGGCGTAGTCACGGCCCGTGGTTGCCGCCTGGACGCCGAGCTTCTTCCCCTTGAGGTCGTCGAGCGACTTGTACGGCTTGCCGGTCTTGACCAGCATCGCCTGGGTCGCGTCGAAGTAGGGATCGGAGAAGTTCATCACCTTCTGCCGTTCCTCGGTGATCGTCATGCCGGCGGCGGCCGCGTCGCACTTGCCCGTGTTCAAGTCCTGGCCGGACTTGATCCCCTCGAACGGCGTGTCGACGATCGTCTGTTCGACGCCCAGTTCCTTGGCGACCAGGTCCATCACGTCGACGTCGAACCCGATCACCTTGCCGCTGGGATCCTTGGACTGGAACGGCGCGTACGGCAGGTGGGTGCAGACGGTCAGCTTGCCCTTCTCGACGAGCTTGACCCCGCTCGCCTGAACTTCGCTCTGATCCTTCTTGGCGCATCCCGCGCTCAATGCGAGGGCGGCGATCGCCACGACGACGCCAGCCTTGCGGACTGCGCTATGGAACCTCACGCTGTGTCCCTCCGATTCGCCCCGTATGACGGGCAGCCAGGGTTGGTGCAAAGACGGTGTGACAGGGGACGGTACCTGATCTCATGGGCCGTCACCTAGATCACGTCGCTCGTTGAGTCGATGCTGCAACCGTCACAGTCAGTAAGCCCGACACTAGGGAAGCAACCGGACAGCGAGAGGAGCGCTGCGAAGATCAACGTGTGTCTGCCGATCCTCGGTACTTCATCCGGGGGCAGCTGGGGGCGGCGCCACCGGTTCGGCGGAGACGGCTACCGCCCTGACGGCCGCGATCCGTCGTGAACCGCAGCCGCTCGTCCGCCGGATCGAACGGCTGGAGGGACGCCTCGGGCGGCCGCCGGGACCTGATGCCGGCACCCGCTCGGGGACGCCCGTCGTGCAGGCGGACGCCCGTGCGGCGACCTGCGAACAGGGCTGCGCGACGTACGGCCAGCGGGTCAGCGGTTGTGATACTCCTGGTCGGTGACGTGGTCGCCCCACTCGGACTCAGGGCCGGCGCCGGGTGCGGGCGCCTCCCACATCGCGATGTGGGTCATGAAGTGTTCTTGGGCGGCGCCGTGCCAGTGCCACTCCCCCGGCGGCGTGTGGATGGTGTCACCGGGTCGGATCTCGATGATCTCGCCGCCGCGGGACTGGATCAGGCCGATGCCTTCGGTGACGTGCAGGGTTGGCCGACCGCGTGGCAGTGCCAGGCGGTACGGGCACCCGGCGCGAAGCGGACGGTGTTGACCCGCATGCGGGAGGGTTCCTCGCCCTTGGCGATGACGTCGAAGTAGACCTCGCCGGTGAACATCTCGGCCGGTCCCTTGACGGACGGCTGCGTCGGCAGGACTTCCACAGGTGTCTCCTTGTCGAGTTCGGTGTCCTGGCTGCCGGGGTCCGGTCGAGGAAGATGAACCGGGCGTGGTTGACCGGGCGGACCGGGTCGGCGTACATCGGGGAGTAGAGCGCGTACCCGAGCTGGTTGGCGGCCAGGATGTCGAGATTCCCGTTGAGCACGAACGCCGGGGTCCCGGCCATCGAGTCGAGAATGCGCTGCACGGCCGGGCGGACCCGCTGGGGCGCCGGGCGCGGTCGTGTGCTCGCCGTCGCGTTCGCCGCTCGGGCGAGATCGAACAGGTGTGCGCGCTCGGCATCGTCGAGCTGCAGCGCCCGGGCGAGCCCGTCGAGGACGCTCTCGGAGGCGCCGCTGAGGTTTCCTCGCTCGATGCGGGTGTAGTAGTCGACGCTGACGCCGGCGAGCATCGCGACTTCCTCCCGGCGCAGTCCCGCCACGCGCCGGTTACCGCCGTAGGCCGCAGTCCAGCCCGCTCCGGGGTGATCTTGGCTCGCCGGGAGATCAGGAAGTCTCGGATCTCGGTCCGGTTGTCCATGACCACGACGCTACGTCCGGTCCGCGCGTGCCGGGAGGTTCTGTCAGTACCGGTCTTGACAGGCACTCCCGGGACGTCGCGCGCCGCATGTTCATCGCCGGGCTGGCCCTGTTCACGGTAGCGTCGCTCGCCGTCGGCCTGGCACACGTCCCGGGCTGGCTGCTGGCCGCCCGGGTCGCGCAGGGCGTCGGCGCCGCGGACCGCGTGCTCGCCTGGGCCGGGTCGCCGGTCTCGTAGCCGTCTACCGGCTCAGGACGTCCACGGCGAGTTCCCGCACGACCGCCTCGTCGACGTCCACGCCGAGCCCGGGGCCGGTCGGTACCCGGGCAACGCCGTTGCTGACCTCGACGGTGACGCCGGTCGCGTACGACGACTCCAGGAACTGGCGTCCGTTGAGGTCCACCGGCGTGTCGATGCCGTACGCCGAGAACAGGTGCAGCGAGGCGGCGAGGCCGAGGTCGGAGTCGGTGAGCCCGGATCCCATCAGGCGTACACCGCTGTCCTCGGCGAGCGCGCAGAGCCGGCGCGACAGCGTCAGGCCGCCGCTGCGTTGGACCTTGGCGATGGCGACGTCCACCGCGTCCAGCTTGACGAAGGTGGCGAGGTCACTGGGGTGGCGCAGGCTCTCGTCGAGCGCGACCGGCACAGGAGATGCCTCCCGCAGGCGCCGAAGCCCGGCGATGTCGTTGGCGGGCAACGGCTGCTCGAACGCGTTGACGTCGAGGTCGGCCAGGCGGCGGCCCACCCGCAGGGCGGCGTCGACGGTGTACGCCTGGTTGGCGTCCACCCACAGCGCGGCGTCCGGCGCGGCCTTCGGACCGCCCGCACCACCGCGACGTCGCCGGCCACCTCTCCCTCGGCGGCCTCCCCCGTCGTCCACTCCGACTTCACCCGCGACGGCGCCGGGTGGCCGCCGAGCAGATCCTGCGCGACCACCCCCGAGAACACCGCCATCATCGCGCTCAACGACGCCATGGCCATCGGGGTGCTGTCGACGCTGCGAGCCCACCGCATCCCCGTGCCCGACCGGATCTCCGTCGTCGTCCCACCGGCCACACCCTGGTCGTACGCGACTCCACCGGTCCCGCTCCGCACCTTCCCGCCAGCGGCTGAACACGCCGGCAAGAGCCGGGCCGCATTCATACCCCGTCTGGTGTCGCAGCGGCGACGACAAGGTCCCGTAATCGCCCGATGTCTTCGCCGTGCTGGTATGGCCTGGCAGATGGGGCGTCGGGTCCACGTGGGCGGTGTCCCCGCTACGCTCGCAGGCATGGGAGATCCGTTCCGGGTGCGCATCACCGTCCGCGGCTACGAGCTCGACACCCAGGGGCACCTGAATCAGGCCGTCTACCTGCAGTACGGCGAGCACGCCCGGTGGGAGTGCCTGCGCGCCGCCGGCATCTCGCAGGACCGGCTGATCGCCACCGGAGTCGGACCTGTCGCCCTGGAGGTCACCCTGAAGTACCTGAGGGAGCTGCGCGGTGGGGACGAGGTGGACGTGTCCTGCGGGTTCCGCTGGGGCGAGGGAAAGACATTCCAGATCGAGCAGGACTACACCCGCCGAGACGGCACCCAGGTCGCGACGCTGACCGGGGTGGGCGGCCTGCTCGACCTGTCGACCCGGCGGCTGATGCCCAACCCGCGGGAACGGTTCCGGGAGTTGGCCACCGACCCGGGGCCGATGAACCTCTGAGGCCAGCTCGGCTCTTGGCCACCTTGCTCGGAAGCGAATAGCTACTCCGGCGGGGGCGAGGACGGCCCGGACTGCCGGGTCCCTGCGGATCCTCTCGGCAGTACCCTCATCGACCGAAGCCAGGCGGCCGGATCAAGGTCGATGCGAACTACCGCACCGCGGTGGACAACATCTACACGGTTGGTGACATGCTCCGCTGCTCGGCGTGCACGTGTTCGGGACCGGCGCGTCCGCAATGGCCGGCGGAAAGCTCTCTCCTTCATCGAGAACCTTCATTGACGGCGACAGTTAACACTCTTTAGGATTTGGCTTCCTCGAGGAAACACCGTCCCGTCCCACCCGTGCCGCCCCGGGCTGGCGGCCGGCCCATCCAGCCGTCGGCAGGCGGCACGATGCCGCGACCCGTCCACGGGAAGGCCCTCGAATGTCCTCACCACGCCCCCGCCGCCGCTCCGCCCTCGCCGCCGGTCTGCTCGCGCTGGCCACCGCCGGTGCCACCCTCGCCCTGACCCCGGCCGCCGCCGAGGCCGCCGTGCTGCCGAACAACTTCAAGAGCGTCGGCTACATGCCGTCCTGGAGCGGCGATGTCAACACCGTCCAGTACGGCAAGCTCACCCACATCAACTACGCGTTCGTGCTGCCCAACAACGACGGCAGCCTGCGCCCCGTGGAGAACCCCGGCAAGCTCTCCTCGCTGGTCTCCCTCGGGCACTCCAGCAACGTCAAGGTCTCCATCGCAATCGGCGGCTGGAACGACGGCAATGACTCCGCGTTCGAGGCACTCGCCGTCAACGCCGGCAGCCGCGGCGCCTTCGTCACCAACGTGGTCAACTGTTGTCGCCTCCGCTACAGCAGGGGCCCTGTCCGCTTCGATTAGGACCATCGCCGGGCAGGCCGAACCCGGGCCGCCGGTGGCCAGGTGCGGCCCGCGTAGCGGGTGCGGGGAGCCGCTGCCCGGATGTCGCACCCGGCCGACCGCGGGCTCGACGAATGGTCGGTCTCTCCCCGGGTACGCGGCCGAGACCTGGAGTGTCGGTTGGATCCTGCCGGGCTGTCGCCCCGGGTCTGCCAGCAGATGCCAGGCAACGGATCGTCAGGCAGGAACTGTCAACAGGAAGGGCGGCTCGAGATGAAGGTCAGAAGCTCCCTACGGGGGTTGAAGAGGAAGGTCAACTCGATCGTCGTGCGGCGGAGAGGCAAGATCTTCGTGATCAACAAGTCCGACCCGCGGCAGAAGGCCCGGCAGGGCTGACAAGGCACGGCGGGGACGGCCGGTGAGCGCGTCATCCGCTCGGACTCAAGCTGACGCTCCGGACGGGGTCGTCGGCAGTTGTCCGGCAGCGTACAAAGCTTCGCTGCCGATGACAGCCAGACGGAGCTGGTGAGAGCCGCCCCGGGTCGCCCCGTTGGCGGCTCTCATGGCGCTCCAGGGTCAGCAGCCGCCGCAGGTGTAGAAGAGGATGTCCCAGTGGCTGCCCTCCTTGGTGTAGAGGTTGCCCGAGGGCGCCCGGTACTGGTAGCCGAAGCCGGAGATGTAGCCGACGTAGGTGTAGTTGGCCGAGATGTAGTTCTGGATGCAGGTGCTCAGGGCGATGTCGACCTTGTAGCCGTTCCAGTGACTGTAGGTACCCCCGGCGTGCCCGACCTCGGTGCCTGCGGTGATGGTGATGGCGCATCCGCTGGCCCGCTTGAAGGTGATGATCCCGTCGATGGTGGCCTGCCGGATGCCCTCGAACGAGGTACAGGTGGAGACGTAGCGGTCGCTGCAGTTGCCGCTGGAGGTCCAGGAGATGCCGGCCGCGCTCAGTTGTGAGGCGGCGCTGGAGTGGCTGATGGCGAAGGCCGGGCTGGCAAGGCCGAGTGCGGCGCCGATCGTGGCGGCGGTGGCGATCAGCAGGGTGAGCAGGCGGCGGCGCAGGGTCGTGCGGGTGGACGACATGGCTCTCCCGTTCGCGTACAGGTGGATTTTTGCGAATGAAGAGGCCGGCCTTGAAGGATTTCTACCAGAGATAGATGAGGCTGACTAGATGCCACGTTGAGGCGCCGTCGTCGGAGCCCCTTTCAGAGCTCGTAGGCGCGTTCATGACGCGGCTCGTACAGCCCGAGTTCACCGCCGCCCGGCAGCCTGATCGAGGTCATCAGCCCCCATCCCTCATCGCTGACCGGACGGGCGAAACCCACTCCTTTCGCGGTCAACTCCGCCACGGTGGCGTTGACGTCGTCACACATGTAGATGACGACGTGAGCACCATTGATCATGCGATGATTGTAGATCGTAACAAAACGTCCAGATAGGACAGGGCGCCGGTTCGCCGGATGCGTCCTCCAGCCCACCGGTTGCGGCCGCGCTCCCGATGACGGCCACGCCGGCGGGGGCGATGAACCGTCTTCGTGAGGCCGGCGACGACGGCGTCGCGGTCGCTGATCAGGCTGGTCGCTCAGGAGTATGCCTCCAGTTCGTAGATCCGCGCTGCGAGGTCGCCCGTGGAGGTCGGCGTGATGACGTTGATCCTGATGTATCGAGCGGTGACGTCCACCGGGTGCGTGCTCACGTCGGCGGTGTTGCCGCGCGGCGCGGCCACCGTCGTCCAGGTGCTGCCGTCGGCGGACACCTGCAGGTCGAAGTCCCGGGTGTTCCACCCCGTCGACTCGCCGCCGGCGCGGCGTGCCGGACCGTGAACGAGCCGATGTGCTGGCTCGCGCGCAGGTCCACCTGCAGATATCGGTTGGCGCCGAGCGAGCACCACTTGTCACTCCAGCCGCCGGATACGCTGCCGTTGACCGCTTTCTCCGGTCCCTCGCTGGCCCCGCAGGACGAGTCGGCGGTGGCCGGCTTGTTCAACGCGAGGTTGCCGGAGGTGACCGGCCCGAATACCTCAAGCTCGTAGATCCGGGCGCCGCGTTGCCGTCGTTGGCCGGCGTGCTGATGTCGAGCTTGACGTAACGGGCGGTCCGCGGCGAGATCAGGTGCTGAGTTCGGCTGGAGCGCGAGCCGGTGATGTTGACTGCCTGGTTCCAGGTCACGGCGTCGGTGCTGGTCGAAATGGTGAACGACCCGGTGTTCCAACCGGTCGTCTCGCCGCCCAGGCCGGCGTGCTTGAGCACGACGCGCCGACGGTCTGGTTCGAGCCGAGGTCGACCTGCAGGGTCTTGGTTCCCGCGGCGTTCGAGCACCACTTGCTGTTGTTGCTCAGTGTGCCGTCCACGGCCTTCGCGGCCGACTCGGCGGCTGCGCAGACCGCCGAACCGGTCACCAGCCTGTTGAGGGCCAGGTTGGGGCCGAGATCGGGCGCGGCCGGCGGCTGCACCGCGCCGTCGGTGAACGAAGGTGGGACGTCGGCCGCGCCCGTTCCCCACGACCCCGCACCAGAACCCATCGTGTAGTTCACGGTCGCCCCGGCGGCGACGTCGCCGTAGCGCAGATAGTTGCGGCTGAGCGCCGCGCCGTTGAGGGTGAGGCTCTGCACGTACGGCAGGGTCGGGCTACCGCCGTTGATCTGGATGTTGCCACCGGGATGCTGGATGAGGATGGCGGGGAAGGTCGGCCCGTGCACGGCCAGGGTGTCGGCCCCGGGAGTCACCGGGTACATGCCCAGCGCGGCCCACACGTACCAGGCCGAGGTGGCGCCGAGGTCGTCGTTGCCGGGCAACCCGCCGGCGCCGGTGGTGAACGACTCGGTCATCACCCGACGGACGGTGCTGGATGTGCTCGCCGGTCGCCCGGTGAAGTTGTAGGCCCAGGGCACCCCGTGTTCGGGTTCGTTGCCGATGTAGAAGTAGGGCAGGCTCAGCCCGCCGTTGAGTTGGGTGAAGTGGTGGTCCAGTCGCTGCGCTGCGGCGCTCGGTCCGCCCATCAGCGAGATCAGGCCGGCGATGTTCTGCGGCACCATCCAGGTGTATTGGGCGGCGTTCCCCTCGACGTACGGGTTCTCCTGGGCCGGGTTCAGCGGCCAGTACCAGGTCTGGTCGGCGCGCGAGGATGGATGTAGCCGGACTCGCTGTTGAACGAGCTGCGCCAGAATTGTGCCCGGGTCATGGCCGAGTTGTAGGTGGCGGTGTCGCCGAGCACCTTGGCGAACTGGGCGATGGCGAAATCCGACGCGGAGTACTCCAGCGAGTCCGACGGGTTGTCGGCGATGAAGTGGTTTGCCTCGTAGGTGGTCTGCCGGCCGCGGATCGCCGAACCTTGGGTGGTTCCACCGGCGACGGCCTTTTTCATCAGGGCCAGGGCGGCCGCGGTGTCGAAGTCGCGGGCGCCGAACGCGTAGGCGCTGCCGACGATGATCGGACCGGGGTCTCCGGTCATCACGAAGTCTTCATTGGTCTGCTGTGACCATTTGGGCAGCAGACCACCCTGCTGGCCGTCCAGCACCATGGACTTCATGATGTCGCTGGTGACATCCGGGGCGATCAGCGCTATCAGAGAGGACCATGAGCGGTAGATGTCCCAGCCGGAGTAGTTCTGGTAGACCGGATGGCTTGCGTTGTGCACCGCGTTGTCGAAACCGCGGTACTGGCCGTTGACGTCACTGGACACGTTCGGGTTCTGCATCACGTGGTACAGGGCGGTGTAGAACTTCTGCAGTTCGGCGGCGCTGCCGCCGCTGACCTGCACCCGGTTGAGCGCGCTGTTCCAGGCCGCGTCGGCACTGGCCCGTACGGTGTCGAAGCCGCCGATCTCGGCGTTGAGGTTGGCGGTCGCGTTGGCCACGCTGACGAACGAGACGCCGATGTTGGCGGTCACCGAGCGGCTGCCGGAGGTGTCGAACGTGAGGTAGCCGCCGGTGTTCAGCCCGCTGGTGGTCCCCGATCCGGCCGAAACGGTGGAGCCGTTCCAGGTGCCGAAACCTGATGGTGCGCGGTCGAACCGGACCGTGAAGTAGATCTTGTAGGTCTTCGACGAACCGCAGAAGCCGCCGGCGGTGACGTCGCCGGTGACCTGGTTGCCGCTGATGGTGATCGACCCGGCGCGGTTACCGGTGGCGCTGCGGCTCGTGTTGATCAGCAGCCGGGCGCTCGTCGTATTGGGGTAGGTCAGCCGCAGCACGCCGGTCCGGGTGCTCGAGGTCAGCTCCACGTCGGTGCCGTACCTGTCGAGGCGGTTCTTGTAGTAGCCGGCCGAGGCCACCTCGTTCGACTTGGCGTAGGCCGAGGAATAGCCGGTCCACCCGGTCCCCGGGGAGGTGCCGATCGCACCAGTTATCGGGAGAATCCCGATGTCCTCGTTGTTCGGACAGCCGGCCCCGTTGAAGTGGGTGAGGCTGAACTCTTCGATGGTGCGGTCACGATCGCGGTAACCGGACGGCGAGGCGGTCGGGGTGTCCGGGCTGAACTGCAGCATGCCGAAGGGCACCGTCGCGCCCGGGTAGGTACTGCCGCCAGCACCGCCGCCGACCGGGTTCGGGGAGTTGCTGTCGTCGGTGCCGATGAGCGGGTTGACGTACTGGGTGAGGTTGAGGACCGCGGCAGAGGCGGGGCTGGCCGTTGCGATGACCGATGTGCTCACCAGAACGGCAGCCAGGCTGCCAGCGAGCAGGCGTGATCGGGGACGGGACATGCGGACGCTCCTGTTCGACCGGAGGGATCGACCGGTCCGGGCCGCCGGCGTCAGGCAACATGGATGGCCGCGCCATCGACGGTGGAGCGCCACCTGGTAGTTCAGCTGGGTGGCGAGCCGGCCGGCGGCCCGCGTGGACCGGGGCGCGAGCCGGATGGAGGCGTCGGGTCGCAACGGCGCCCGGTTCACCACATGGCCGGACGCGGCGCCCCTGGCGTATTCGTCGGTGATCACGTTCCTGGCGGCCGCGACGGCGGGCACGGCGACGGTTCCGGCCAGGAAGGTAGGACGGTCCATGGCAGCCTCCGTGGCGCGGACACGGCGTGCACTAATGGTGAATAATGTTCAAATCCGCGCTACAAGCGAATCGTAGGACATCGATATGTCGAAGTAAAGAAGGTCGCCTGTTTCGGCCCGGGCATGGCCAGCGGCCAACTCCGAAACCGTCCCGCGTCGCCGGCAATTGGCGACCGGATGCTTCGGCCCCGAGTGCCGGTGCAGCCGCAACGCGTCGTCCGGCTAACCGTGTGAACATGCATCTGCCCGCGGCCCGGCATGTCAGGAACAGGATCGTCTGCCGGTCGGCACCACGTAGGACGCCGAGCCCGTCATCGACCTCGACGAGCAGTGCGTCGGGGATGGTGACGGCGGGGGCCCAGTTCGGGCGTCGAGCTGGCTCGCAGCCGACCAGCGTGGCGGCGCCGGTACCGGCGAGCACGGCCAGAATGGTGCGACGCGAGATCGGTGTCGTTGCCATCATGTCCGGGTGACACCGCCGGACCCGCCCGGGGTTCCACTTCGCGTCGCCGTTGCCGTCGCAGCGGGCCGCCGCCCTGGATGAGGCGCAGGGGAAGGTGCGCTTCCCGATCCGCCTACCGGCGAAGCTGGGCCCGCCCGAGCAGGTGCTGGTCGCCGACCTCGACGGTACGGGCACCTATCGGGTGGCGACCCTGCTCTGTCACGGGGGTGCGCTGCGCATCGATGCCTTCGATGGTCGTCTCGACCCGGTCTTCCAGAAGCAGGTCAGCGGGCCGGGAGTGGACTGGGTCGAGGTCAACGGTGACTTCGCGGTCTGGATCGGCGGCCCACACGCACTGGCCTATGTGGATCGCGAGGGCAAGGTCCGCATGGAGACCGCGCGGCTCGCCGCCTCGAGCCTGATCTGGCAGCAGGCCGGCGTGAGCTACCGGCTTGAAGGCGACCTCACCAAGCTCGAGGCGATCGAGATCGCCAACTCGCTGAAATAGGGAGAGGGACTGCACCTCCGTGGTCTGGGCGTCGACCGCAGCGCGAGCGTACGTCGGTGGACGGCGGTGCGGGCAGCCTCATGTTTACGGGAACCCTTCAGAAACGGTGAACTGGCTGGGTCGGGGTCGTCCTGGCCACCGGGGTGCTGGTCTACCGGTTGGGCACTTTCTGGTTCCCGGTGCTACCCGGCTGTGTGGCGCTGCGGGTCCTGGTCGGGCGAGACGCTGTCTGACCAGGGAATCCGGCTGGAGTGGATCGTCCGACGAGGGGTATGCGCCGCGGCATGGGGAGGGAGTGCACGGGCAGGATCGTGGTGGTGTCCGCAGATGTCGGCGCCGGCCATGACACGGCGGCCGCCGAGCTGGCGTGCCGCCTGCGTGCTCGCGGCTTCGTTGTGGACCGGCTGAACCTCCTCGACGTGCTGCCCCGACCCGCGCATTGGGCCCTCAGGGAGGCATACCGGGGCGTCCTGCGGTGGCTGCCCTGGGGTTATGACGTGCTGTTCACCCTCACCAGCCGGTCCAGGGTGTCCGTTTCGGTGCTCCGGGCGCTGCTCCGTCCGGTCCGGCACCGGATCCGCCGGGCAATCCCCCCGGACACCCGGGCGGTGGTGACGACCTATCCCTTCGCGAACCAGCTCCTCGGACCGCTACGGAGGCAGGGGCGGCTGGCCATCCCGGTCATCACGTACGTGACGGACTTCGTTGTCCATCCCACCTGGCTGTCACCCGGGGTGGACGTCTACTGCGCGGTACGGCACGCCGAGGTGCAGCCCGCCGGCGCTGGCGACGGCATCGACCTCGCGGTGGTGCAGCCGCTCGTGTCGGTGGCCTTCTCGGCCCCGCCGGCGACGAGCAGGCGGCAGGCTCGGCAGCGGTTCGGCCTCCCTCCACACGGCCGACTGGCCCTGATCGTGGCCGGCGCCTGGGGCAGCGGGGACGTGGAGACCACCGTGGCGGAGGTCAGCGCCACCGGCTCGGTCCGACCGGTGGTGGTCTGCGGGCGCAATGTGGCGCTGTACCAACGGCTGCGGCAGACCTGTGACCACGTATTCGGCTGGGTGGACGACATGCCGACGCTGATGCGGGCGGTGGACGTGGTGGTGGAGAACGCCGGTGGGCTGACCTGCCAGGAGGCTCTCGCCTGTGGGGTGCCGGTGGTGACGTACCGACCGATCCCGGGACATGGCCGGGCGAACGCCTCGATCCTGGCCCGGTCCGGTCTCACCCGGTGGGTCCCGACGTCCGAGCAGTTGCGCCCTACCCTGGACGCCCTGACCACCGAGGACAACGGGCCGGGTCGCAGCCAGCCGACGTCCCGGATCGACCCGGCCGGCCTCGTCGCCGAGGTCGCGACCGGATCCGGGAGCGCCGGAACGGAACAGGGCTCCCGCCGTCCCTTCCTCGACTCGCTCGGCGACACAGTGGCGGTGATCGCGGCGCTGCTCCAGTCCGCCGGCGACCGCGGACCGATGGCCGGTGAACCGCGGTATGGCCCGGAGCGCGGGGTTGGTCGCCGGAGCGGGCGTGCTGGCGCTGTCCGCGCTCCACCTGGCTCCGGCGGTGACCGCCCTGCCGGCCGTCCGTGGGCGATTCTTCCCCGGGCTCCGTGGTATGGGTCCGCCGGACCGGGTCGCGCTCACCTTCGACGACGGCCCCGACCCGGAGTCCACCCCTCAGTTCCTGCGGGTGCTGGCCGAGCATCAGGTCCGCGCCACGTTCTTCCTGCTGGGGGCGATGCTCCAACGGGCACCCGCGCTGGGCCGGGAGATCGTCGCCGCCGGGCACGAGGTCGGGCTGCACGGCTGGGAGCATCGAAACCTCCTCCTGCGGGGGCCGGTGGCCACCGTTCGGGACCTGGCCCGGGCCCGGGCGCTGATCGCCACGGTCACCGGCCGTACGCCCCGGTTCCTCCGGCCGCCGTACGGAGTGCTGAACGGCGCCTCTCTGCTGGCCGCGCGCCGGCTGGAGCTGGAGCCGGTGCTCTGGAGTTGCTGGGGACGGGACTGGACCCGTGCGGCCACCCCGGAATCGGTGCTCGGCGCCGTGCGGGACGGGTTGTCCGGCGGCGGCACGGTCCTGCTGCACGACTCCTCCTGCGCCGCCACGCCGGGCGCCTGGCGCGCCGGCCTGGCCGCTCTGCCCCGCCTGTTGGACGAGTGCCGCCGCCAGGGTTGGACGGTGGGACCGCTCGGCGAGCACCGGGAGCGGGTCCAATGACCCTCGCGGTGGCTGCCGCCCTCGCCGCAGCCTTGTGCTTCGCCCTGTCCACGGCGATGCACCAACGGGCGGCGAAGCAACAGCCGCCAGGCCGGACGCTGGATCCCCGGCTGCTGCTCCGGCTGCTACGGACCCGGCTGTGGCGCCTCGGTTGGATCCCGGATGTCACCGCGACGGTAGCGCAGGCGGTCGCCCTGCGTTTCGGGCCGTTGGCGCTCGTGCAGCCGCTGCTCTCCAGCGGGCTCTTCGGGGCGATCCTGATCGAGGCCGCCTGGAGCCGGCAGCGGTTGCAGCGCCGCGACGTCGCCGCGAGCGTCATCGGCACGGCGGGTCTGGTCACCTTTCTGGTCACCGTCGATCCCCGGGCCGGCGTGGCCGAACCCACCACGACGGCGTGGTGGTGGGTCGCGGCCCGGGTGGGCGCCGTGGTGGCAATTTGTCTGGGCGTCGCCCGGTTGACCACCGGGGCGACCCGTGGCGCGCTGCTCGGCGTCGCCGCCGGGATCCTGTACGGCGTCGCCGCCGCCCTGCTCAAGGCGGTCGCGACGCGTTTCCATGGTGACCTGCTCGCCCTGGTCGTCGACCCGCGCCTCGCGGCACTCGTCCTCGTCGCTCTCGTCGCGGTCCAGTTGAACCAGAACGCGTTCCAAAGCGGGCGCCTCGCGGCCCCGCTGACCGCGCTGACCTTGGCCGAGCCGGTGACCGGCATCATGATCGGGATCACCGCGTTCCGGGAAGTCCTCTCCCTGACCGGCGCCCGGATACCCCTCGTCGTGGTCTCCGCCGCCGCGATCACGACGGGCGTCTGGCTGGCCGGCAGCGCCCCGCGCGTTAAGAAGTGACGCCGGGTGGGGCAGCAACGGTCAGGCATGGTGCAAGACTCACCGAGCGGCTCACCCCACGTCATCCTCAACGCCGCCACGCAGGCAGGGCGTGATGCCATCATTGGCGGCGGCGCGGCATCCGCCGGCGCAGGTCGCGCTCGCATGCCCTTCTTGCCCCTTGTTGTCAAGGTATTTGATGCAAGACGGGTACGAGCTCGCGCGTCTCCGCGAGGCGCTGCACGGCTCTTCCCGGCACGCCGTGCGAGCCCGGTGGGAGATCACCCGGTCGGCGGTAACCCGATTCCGACGGGTTCTCGACTTCGTCGGCAAGCGCCTATCGGGCGGCTTGCGCTCGCTGGGCGTAGCGAAGATCCAATCGGGAGGGCCACGCGGAACGAACGCTGTCGTCTACGGAGGACTGGTGGCGGGGTCCCGGCGTCGGTGCGGATCGTTCGGCGCAGCTCCCCGGACTCGTCTTGCAGCGGTCGGTACGCTCATCGGCGCCCTCGCCGGTGGTCTGCTACTGCTCGCGTCCCCGGGGCCCGGGACGTACGCGGCGGTCCTGCCGCTCACCACCCTGATCCTGGCGTTCGCCGTCGGACCTCTGTTGGGGCTGGCCTGGGCGCAGGCCATGCTGACGCTGCTGCTCGTTGTCGTCTTCGCGCAGCTCACTCCGGTGGGCTGGCAGCTGGTCGAGGCCCGTGTGGTGGATGTCCTGATCGGTGCCGCGGTCGGCGGGGAGGGAGGGAACGCGCGGCGGGATTGAGATGGCGCGTCGAGCGAAAGTCCTCACCGACGCATCCATCCGCCACTACCATTCCGAGCGCCACGATCCACGCATGTCCAGCGTGGACTTGAAGTCCTTCTCGTGGCCGGGAGCCGCATCGTTTACGGCGCGGAGGCGCTCCTCGCTCGCCATCGGCCCGGCGTTCTGGCCGCATGGCCCGCCCCCTGCGGCCCAGTTGGTCGGCTGGGCCGAGCGGCTGGGGTCCGGTTACGCCGACCTGGCCCGACAGTTGCCACAGGGCCGGATCGACCGGCCGGTGGCTCCCCCGGCGGCTGCCAAGGACGTCGTCGACCAGGTCCACGAGATCATCGAGGGTGGCGAGGCACGTTCCCATGTCCTGCCTGGTGGGGGTCGACGTCTGGCTTGCGGACCTCACGGGCCACGTCGCCCGAATTCAGTCCCCCACGTCGCGGGTCGTCGCATCGGGCGTCATCAAGCCTGGGTGAGCGGACGCCCTCGACGAGGCGTTGTCGTGAGCCTCGGCAGCCGCCGAGACCGCCTGGCGTTGGAGCGGCGCTGCGAGTGAGCAGGGGCCGGCCGGGTGGTGCCTTCAGCGGCGGTTTGTCTCGAGCGCCAACAGGCCCTGCGCCTTCACGATGGAGACCGACAGGGTCTTGTAGCCGACATCATCGAAGAGCACGGTCATGCGGTCCTTCTCGTAACCGAGGACCATGCCTGACCCCCATTTGGAGTGCCGCACCGTGCTGTGGAGTGGGTAGGGCCCGTCGTCCGGTAGCACCTCGGAGGTGCCGCCGCGGCAGTTGTCGCAGTGCCCGCAGGGGCTGCTCAACTGCTCTCCGAAGTAGCCCAGCAGCGACTGCATGCGGCAACCCCGGCTCTCGGCAAAACCGCGCATCATGTCGCTGCGGGAACGCTGCCCGGCCTGATAGCGGGCGTACTCGGCCAGCGCCTCGCGGGCCGCCTGATCGGGCAGTGGTGCATACCTCGCGACGCTGAGCTCGCCTCTGGGGCCTGTCGTCACCGCACCGACCTGCTCAAGCAGACTGATGTGGGTGGCGACCTTGCGCGGGCCCAGGCCGGTGGCCTTTGCCAGCGCGGTGCGCGTCACCGGGCCGTTGTGCAGGAGGGCCGCGACCGCTCGCAGCTCTTTCAGGTCAGGGGCCCCGCCGTTGAAGAAGCGTTGCAGGGCCATGTCCTCGGCTCGGTAAAGCAGCAACGCCCGGGCCGGCTCGCCGTCGCGCCCTGCCCGCCCGATCTCCTGCAGGTAGCTGTCCGGTGAGTCGGGCAGCGCCACATGTGCCACCCAGCGGATGTTCTGCTTGTCGATACCCATGCCGAACGCCGATGTGGCGACCATGATCGGCACCCGGTCGGCGAGGAAGTCCTCGTGGCGGCGGTGACGCAGCCCGGCCGCCATGCCGCCGTGGTAGGCCTGGGCGGGGAAGCCGGCTTCGGACAGCCGTTCGGCGAGGTCCTCGGCGGCACGCCGGGTCGGCACGTACACGATGCCGGGCGGGTCGGCCTCCTTGAGCAGGGTGAGCAGCCTGCGCCACCGGTAGTCCTCGCTGGAGCAGTGCGTGGCCGCCACGAAAAGGTTCGGACGGTCCAGTCCGGATAGAACCAGCCGCGGCTTGCGCATGCCGAGCCGCGCGGTGATGTCTTCACGCACCGGCGGCGATGCCGTGGCGGTCAGCGCCACGACCGGCGGGCGGCCCAGGCTGCGGATGAGGTGGCCGATCGTGAGGTAGTCAGGGCGGAAGTCGTGGCCCCAGGACGAGATGCAGTGCGCTTCGTCCACCGCCACCAGCGCCGGACGAAGCGCGCGGACCTCGGCCAGCCGTTCCGGCGAGCTGAGCTGCTCCGGCGTGATGAACAGGAACTTCGCGGCACCCGAGCGCAGCTCGGCCAGCGCCGTCGCCTGCTTGCCCGGGCTCTCCGCGGAGCTGATCCGAACCGCCCGCAACGCCGGATCGCCCCGCCCGTTGAGGTTGGCGATCTGGTCCTGCTGCAACGCCAGCAGCGGTGAAATCACCACCGTGGGGCCGCGCAGCAGCGTGGCGGGAACCTGGTACACCGCAGACTTCCCGCCCCCCCGTGGGCAGCACGACCAGCGCGTCGCGGCCCGCCAGCAGCGCGCGCATCGCGCGCAGCTGCGTAGCGCGCAGCTTCTGCCAGCCGAAGTGTGTACGAGCGGCGCGGCGCAGCCGCAGGGAGCGAAAGAAAACCATCATCGCCGGGCATGCTAACCAACCGCACCGACGGACCTGGATCATCCCCGAGGCCCATTCCATACGCCTCGTCCTCGACCACACCGTCGGGCCAGGCGAGCCACCCACCGACCAGATCCGCGTCCCACGGGCCCTGACCTGCTGGAACGGTCCACATGCGCCCCTGGACGTGCGTCTGTGTCCATCCGCGTGGTCACTCAGTTCGTCACTCACCTGCGCCCTGCCTGGCAGGCCGACTGAATGACAAATCATTTAGCACACCCTTAGCGACCGCTTGTCCCTTCGGTGACGGGACGACGTCGACCGACCCGAATCCGGTCCACCGGTTGGGCGCCGACGGCGACCACACGTCCGACTGACGGTACGCACGCTCGACGGGCGGACCGTGTCCGTCGAGCACGTGGTACAAGTGCGCACCCACGACGTCGCGATCGTGCGGATGACGGCGCCCAAGGCGGCGAGGGTGGGGCAGCCCATCGGGGTCGACGTCGACGTCCGGAACACCCGGTACGAGGAGACCGTACGGGTGGAGCTCTACCCGAGCACTCCGTCGGGCTACATCGCGGTCGGGTCGTCGACCCAGCCGGTCCCGGTCAAGGAGAGCGGCAAGGCCACCAGGTTCTCGTTCACCTACACCGTCACCAGCGACGACCTGGCCGTTGGGAAGCTCACCTTCCGGGCCTTGGCCGATCCGAGCCCGAGCCGGGACGCGCTCACCGCGGACAACGAGTTGCTTTCGACTCCGGTCGTGATCAAGTGAATGGGCGGCGTGGCAGGCCCACCGGGACCGCGCCGCGCCCTTCTACGAGCGCCTCGGGTATCAGGGCGATCCGTGTCCTCAGCCGCACTACCCCACATTCGAGATCGACTTGCGGTCAGTTCCTGCCGCTTTCTGACCCCGAGACCGACCGGCCACGAGCCAGTGTCCGGCGGGCGGGCGCGGCTCAGATGAATAGGCAGAAGGGGTGGCCGGCCGGGTCAAGGTGCACCCGCACGTCGTCCTGAGATTGGAAATCCGCCACGGTAGCTCCGACGGCCACCGCGTGGGCCGAGGCCGCGTCGAGGTCGTCAACCTTGATGTCGAGGTGGGCCATCATCTGCTGCTCCTGCGGACCAGCCGGCCAGACCGGCCGCAGGTATGCCGGCTCGGTTTGAAAGGACAGGGCAGAGCCGCCGTCCGGCGCGCGCAGCGTGACCCAGTCCGGCTCGTCGCCGTGCCGCGACCACCCGAGCAGGCGTTCGTAGAACGCGGCGAGTGTCCGGGCGTCGGGTGAGTCCAGCACAGTGGCGGCCAAGGTCAGCCGAGGTCGATCTGCCATATCACTCTCCGTACCCGCATATGGGCGTGCCGCACACCACCGCGCTGGATCTTGAGTCCATGGCGAGGTCCCACCGCTGGGATGCGCCATACGAACTCGATCGGGACTGGCAGGTGCGTAACGTGCGGAGGTAACGCTGACGCGAAGAGGAGATTTGATGTCCAAGCCGCCGCTTCCCGAACCCGCGGTCGCCATGCTGCGGAAGCCGAACCCCGCCGTCATCACCACGCTCCGGGCGGATGGTCAGCCGGTGTCCGCGGCCACCTGGTACTTGTGGGACGACGGCCGGATCATGGTGAACATGGACGAGGGCCGACGTCGGCTGAGCCATGTCCGAAACGACCCCCGGGTCGCACTCACCGTGCTGGATGAGAACGGCTGGTACACCCACGTCAGCATCATCGGGCACGTCGCCGAACTGCGCGAGGACGATGACCTCACGGACATCGACCGACTATCTCAGCACTACACGGGGCAGGCGTATCCACGGCGGGAGCGCGGTCGGGTCAGTGCCTGGATCGAGATCGACCGCTGGCACGGCTGGGGCGGGCTCAAAGACAACAACCAGGTCGGCTGAGGCCTGTCAACGCTGCCTGAATCCTGCCGTGCCCGGGCGTGACCAACGCGGTCGCGCCCACCATCACGGACGTCAGTCGGCGGCCGGCGCGCTGAACAGCGGCCCAGATCGCTGGTGCCTGGCGCAGCACCTCGTCGAGCTCGCCCCCGTATCTCATGGCCCTTCTCGAACGGGTGGGACTGTGGTGGACGAGTCAATCGGTTCATGGCCAGACGCAGGCCGAGTGTGAGCGGGAACATCATGCAGCTCCCGGGCGATCCGCACCCGCTCGTCCGCCACCTGCTGCGCGACGGCACGTTCCCGGTCAACGGCCAGCAACACGGCCCGCGCCTCCAACTCCTCGCGCCACGCCCGGCGGCCCTGCGCACCGCATCACCGAGCAGCAGCGCTGCCACGAACAGTACCGTCGACCCGTCGAGGACCGCGTCGAACGGTCGGGCGCCCGTCTGAGCAGTGCGGGCCAACGCGTCGGACGCGATGAGCGCGCCCGCCACGGCCAGACCCACCCGCCATCGAGGTGCCACAGCCACCGAGTACAACGCGATCCAGAGCGGCACCGCCGGCACCCCACCGGGAAAGTCGAGGACGTGGTACAGCAGCCACAACAGCGCGACAATGCTCAGTGTGAGCGCTGGCCACCGGCATCGGCCCAGCAGCGCCACGGCCATGGCGACGTCGATGCCGTACGCGATCCCGTCCGGTGCTCGGTCGCCGGGATCGCGGACAGCGGAACCGATGGGTAAACCGTTACGGCGATCGCCGTTCCGTACAGCAAGAGGTCCCACGCCCACTGCGGCGTGACAGCCACCTGACGGCGCAGCCATCCGGCAGGTGGGGCCGGGGCCTCCTCCTCGCCGGGAGGCGCGGCTTCGGAGTGACCCACGCCGATGCCATACGTGATCAAACAGCCGCGGTGGCGGCGCGCGGTGCCCTGATCGTCAGCAGGCTGCCGCGAGGGCGTCAGCGGTGCATGTGAAGGCGGAACGTGGTGGCACCGGGGCCGGTGTGGACGCGCACGAGATCGCAAAGCTGGTTGACCAGGACGAGTCCTCGGCCGCCGGGCTGCTGGGGTGGCACGGGAATCCGGCCGGCGAGCGGATCCGTGATGTGCCCGGTGTCGGTGAGCTGGCAGATCAGCCGCGTTCCGTCGGTCCAGACCGCGAGGGTGCCGCCGGCGGCGGTGTGTTCGACCGTGTTCGCCGCCAGTTCGCTGACCGCCAGGGTCAGGTCGGAGACCCGATCCGCGGTCAGCCCGGCCGCGGTGGCCTCGGCGGTCACGATCCGGCGGATGGCCGGGAGGGCGTGGACGTCGATGGCGATGGTGGTCGCGTGGGCAGGCGGGTCGGCAGCGGCAGGTTGAACCCGGCGGCCACCGCCACCGGGTCCGCGTAATGGGGGCTCTCCCAGACCGCGCTGCCCGTCTGCAGGATCGGATGGGTGCGGTAGGCGTCCTCGAGCCAGCTCCGGTCCAGGCGACTGGTGTCGTAGGGGCAGAGGATGGTGGCCTGCCGGCCAGCGAACGCCGCGTTGATCAGGGCCTCGTGTTGGGCGCATGCGGGGTATTCAGTAGCGGTGCGGCCGGCCCAGATGGGTTCGCCGATGATGCGTACCCGCTTGCCGGCGTGGGCGGCGGCGAAGGCCAGCAGGACGCCGGGAATGATGCGCCCGGGGTTGCGCCCGGCCACGCTCATGTCGTGCAGCTGGACCCTGTCCGCGTCGATGCCCAGCGCGGTGCGGATGTGGTCGAGGTTTTCCCCGGGTACGGCGGCCATGACCGGCTCATCGGCGGCGAGGCCGGCTTCGATGAACGGCACGGTACCGGCCAGATACTCCTCGCGGTCGGCGTAGAAGAGCGCCGGGTGAACAAAGCTATCGGTACTGGTGGAGACGGAGATACTCATGCGGCGGCCTCCGAGGGGCATGATCCGGCCACCTCATCGGGCCACAGCAGGGTCAGTCCGAGGACCTGGTTGGCGCCGGTCAGACGCAGCGTAGGGGCCACAGCCTTGGAACAGCCGGTCAGGGTGAGCTTGGCCCGGGCCGCCAGTGCGACCCGGGCGCGCAGGGTCGCGGACAGCCACTCGCACAGACCCCCGCCAACGAATCGCGCCTTCGGCACCAACGAACGGCCCACGTTGTCATGGTGACGTGTGGGTTGGGCCGGTGACGATGGTGAGCAGGGCGATGTCGTCGTTGGCCTGCTCGGCGGCGAGTGTGGCCATGATGCGGGCGCAGACCGCTTCGGCGGGACCTGGTTCGACGGCTGAGCAGAGCCGTTCGATGCCGACGTCGATGATCTCGCCGCGACATTCGACGAGCCCGTCGGTATAGCAGATCAGTACCGCCTCGGACGGAAGCGCGACTTCGGTTTGCCGGCGGGCCGGTTGACGCGGGCCCAAACCCAATGGAAGATCAACTGGGATGTTCAGTGTGTCGGCCGGCTGTCCTGGTGCGGCCAGGACGGGTTGCAGGTGTCCCGCGAGGGACATGCGGATGGTGGCGCGGTCCGGAGAGATCATGGCGTAAAGAACGGTGGCCAGGTTCCCCGCCTCGAAATGGTGGATCTTGCGGTCGAGCAAGGTCAGCACGGTGGCCGGGTCGTCGCTGACAAGGGCGTATGCGCGCAGCGCGCTGCGGAGGCGCCCCATCACGACCGCGGAGCGCAGTCCGTGTCCGGACACGTCGCCGATGACGATACCCAGCCAGCCAGAGGGGTGAGTGAACACGTCGTACCAGTCGCCGCCGACGCCGGCGTCGTGGCCGGGCACGTAGCGGGCGGCCATGTCCACGCCGGGCGCGTCGGGTAGGTGGGTGGGTAGCAGACTGCGTTGCAGGGCGAGGGCTGCGGTGCGGTCGATGCTGCCGGCTCGGGCCTGGCTGGCGAGGCTCGCCCGATCGGCGGCGAGTTGGAGCAGCCGCACATCGTCGTCGGTGAATCGGTACGGCTTCAGGCAGCCGACGTGCAATACGCCAATCACCTCGCCGCCGGCGAACATGGGCACACCCAACAGCGAGCGGATCCCGATGTCGAACAGAATCGGGTTGACCACCTCGGCGGCCGTGACGTTGTCCAGGATGACGGGCTGCTTGTCTCGAGCGATCCGGCCGGCGAAGCCGCGGCCGACGGATATCCGGAAGCCTTTCCGGACCTCTTCTTCCAGCCCCTTCGCCGCAGTGGCCACGAGCTGCTGGGCGTGCACGTCCAGTAGCAGGATGGCGGCAGTGTCAACCCGCAGCACCTGTCGGACGCGGTCGAGAAGCTCATCCAGGAGATCGTTGACGTCAAGGTGGGACAGCGCGGCGTCGGTCAGCGTCTCCATTCGACGCAGCCGCTCGTCGCTCCCGCTACTCTGCACGCCAATCACGGCAGAAGCCTAGTACTCCCCGGGCCGAGGCAGGCCACCAGGAGAGGGCCGTCTTACAGGAATCGACTCCCCTGACGGCGCCGGCCTGCCCGTGACGCCCCAGCCCGCGCAGCGGGAAATGCACAGTTTCCATAGAGCGGGGCGAGGTTGGCCTCGCCGGCCTCCGGGCTGATGAACAGACGCGGGATGCGGCAGAGGCCATGCGATGCGCGTACAGTTCCGGGTCGGACTTGGGGTGGGCCGGGTAGATCCGGCGCAGGGAACGGGAAGACAGCGACGGCATGACGGCGGACAACATTACGGAAACCGGTCAACACGGCATTGACCGCAGCCGGCTGGAAACCTGTCTCAGCGTCTTTGAGGCGTTGGAGGACCTGCCTTCCGATCACCCCGACGTGGTGCGGGTGCAACGGGCCACCGCGAAGCTCTACAAGGTGATCAAGCAGCGGCGACGCGAGGAACGGCGGGATGCCGTCGCGGCGGCCGACCACGCGGTGACGGCGGCCACCGCCACCGGCGCCCCGGGCCGGATCGACGACGAGACCCAGGGAACCCCGCTCGCCTCCCCCACCGTGGGTGCCACGGCCGGCTTCCTGCACAATCCGCGCGCTGCTACGTCTGCAAACAGCGCTACCGCAAGGTGGACGCCTTCTACCACCAGCTCTGCCCGCCCTGCGCCGCGCACAACCGGGAGCGCCGGGACGCCCGCACCGACCTGACCGGTCGGCGCGCGCTGCTCACCGGCGGCCGGGCGAAGATCGGCATGTACATCGCGCTGCGGCTGCTGCGCGACGGCGCGCACACCACGGTGACCACGCGGTTTCCGCACGACGCGGTCCGCCGATTCGCCGCGATGCCGGACAGCGGGGACTGGCTTCACCGCCTGCGGATTGTCGGGATCGACCTGCGCGACCCCGCCCAGGTGATCGCCCTCGCTGACTCGGTCAGCGACCAGGGACCACTCGACATCCTGATCAACAACGCGGCCCAGACCGTCCGCCGCACGCCCGGGGCGTACGCGCAGCTCGTCGCCGCGGAGGCGGCGGCCCTGCCGGACGGTCCGCTGCCGGAGATGATCACGTTCGCCAAACCGGCCGGCCGGGGCGACCTGGCGGGCAGCCTGAGCGCCCCGCCGCAGTCGGCCGCGATCACCCCGCACGCGCTCACCGCGCTGGCGCTGACCAGCGGCTCGGCCTCGCCGGACCGGATCGCGGCAGCCACCGCCATCGACGCCGGCGGTCTGGTGCCGGACCTCCATCCAGTGAACAGTTGGGTGCAGCGGGTGCACGAGGTGGACCCGGTCGAGCTGCTCGAAGTGCAGCTGTGCAACGTGACCGCGCCGTTCGTGCTGGTCAGCCGGCTGCGACCGGCGATGGCCGCGGCGACCGCCCGACGCAAGTACGTGGTGAACGTGTCGGCGATGGAAGGTCAGTTCGCCCGCGGCTACAAGGGGCCGGGGCATCCGCACACCAACATGGCCAAGGCCGCGCTGAACATGCTGACCCGGACCAGCGCCCAGGAGATGCTCGCCGACGGCATCCTCATGACCAGCGTCGACACCGGCTGGATCACCGACGAGCGGCCCCACCCGACGAAGATGCGGCTGGCGGACGCCGGCTTCCACGCCCCGCTGGACCTGGTCGACGGCGCGGCCCGGGTGTACGACCCGATCGTCCGCGGCGAACAGGGCGAAGACCTGTACGGCTGCTTCCTGAAGGACTACGCGCCCTGCGCCTGGTGATCAGCGCGCCCACCCCGCCGTCGGCCGCCCAGGCTCAGGCCGACACGGTCGGCACCGTCGCCCCGTCCACCACAGATCCACGCTGCGGTGGCTGGTGCAGCGTGGCGTTCAACCGGCTGGCGGCACTGCTTGCCGCTTCGGGAACGACAGGACGACCCGCTCCTTATCGCCGCCGTCATCTGGCTCTCACGATCGCCGGAACAGGTCCGAGCCCGCTTCGGGGCGCCGGAGGCTGACGCCCGCACCACGTCCGATTCGAGCGAGCTACCAGCGTGAGGGCCAGTGCTCCGCCCTTCAGGGCGGGGGTGAAGGCCCGCGCGGGAGGGCCGGCTAGGCCCGAGCGTGCCTTAGGTCGGGCGGTGCTGTTGCTCGATGTACCGGCTCAGCACGTCGGCGCGGTGAACGCCCGGTTCAGGGTGTTGGACAACGGCCGGCTGCGGCTGCCGAAGATCGGCGATGTGGCGGTCCGCTGGTCCCGGCGGCTCCCGGCGAACCCGTCATCGGCGACGGTGATCAGGGATGCCGCGGGGCGGTACTTCGCCTCGTTCATGGTGACCACGGCGGATGAGCCCCTGCCGCTGGTCGAGTCGGAGGTGGGTATCGACCTTGGGTTGACCCACTTCGCGGTCCTGTCGGACGGCACGAAGGTCGCGGCGCCGAAGTTCCTGCGGCGGGCGGCCCGCAAGCTGCGTCGGTTGCAGCAGGACCTGTCCCGCAAGCAGCGGGGCAGCAACAACCGTAGGAAGGCCGTCGTGAAGGTGGCTCGTGCTCATGCGCGGGTGGCTGACACGCGGCGGGACTGGGAGCACAAGCTCTCGACAAAGATCATCCGCGACAGCCAAGCGGACCTGCCCGTGCGACACCACCCACGACCGGGACGTGAACGCGGCCATGAACATACTCGCGGCGGGACGCGCCGAGAGCCTAAACCTCGATCCGTGGACGGGACGGGTCCATTGTGGCAAGGAAGGCGTGGAGATGTGACGAGAGTGCCCTCCGAGCTGGGATAATCGGGTTTGTCTAGAACTCGAATCTCAC